>DASRSQ010000043.1:0-22328 GCA_035656475.1 Gemmataceae bacterium
ATGTCGCATCAATCACCGAACACCGGCGGGACGCTGTAGAAGTCCCCCTTGCGCGCCGGCGCATTCGCCAGCGCCTCGTCGACGCTCAACGACGGAACCGGCTCATCAGCGCGGAAGACATCGTGCACGTCGAGTGCGTGAGCCATCGGCTCGACGTTGTCGGTGTTTAGCGATTGCAGTTGATTGATGTAATCGACGATCGCGCTGAGTTGGCGGGCCATCGTCGCAACGTCGGCGTCGGACAACTCCAGACGGGCCAACTCCGCGACCTTGCGGACTTCGTCAGCGCTCAGAGACATGGCAATCCAGAGGAAAGCAGATAGCCGGCAGCAGGTAGCTGGTAGCCAGAACCTCGCATTCTGCTGCCGGCTGCCTGCTACCGGCTACCTGCTAACTAGAGCTGCGGCATCTGGAACGGCTTGCGCTTCACCGGGCGCTTGGCCAGCCCGCTGCGGATCGCCTTGACGCTGACGCGCACCGTCTTGACCTTGCCGTCAACGACGATCTTGACGCGCTGCAGGTTCGGCTTGAAGCGGCGCTTCGTCTTGCCGGTCACCTTGCGGCCGACGCCGCCCAAATATTTCGCTTTGCCGCGGCGAGCATACGCATTGCCCCGGCCCGGTTTCTTGCCTGTGATCGCACATTCCAAGGTCATGATGACACCTACTTTGCTTGCGGACGTTGAATGGAACTATATACGAAAACGCGCTGCGATGACAAGTAGTTTAGCCGTTTAGCCCCGCCTCGCAGAGGCGGGCGGATGCGTTACCGTCTCGGTATAAAGATTCGGTCCGCCCGCTTCTGCGAAGCGGGGCTAAACATTTTCCGATCCTGTTGACATCGTACTCGGCGACCACGCCGAAGCGCCAGGACGATCAGGTGCGTGAAGGAACGTTTGATTGCTACTCAATAGCCGTGGTCCAGCAAGCAAACCGCTCCTTGACCGCGGCTGAGGTCCGTCATAATTCTGACATGCGCGCCATTCGTTTCCATCCGGTCAGGTGACAATGCCCATGTTCACTTTCGACGCCGACGAAGTCGAAACGGATATTCACTCGACGATGAAAGGGGCTGATAACCGCCAAATTGATCGATTGCTTGTGTCCTTTTCGGCGGCCGATTCCAGGACTCGAATCTGCCGAACACTCACTGTGTCTAGAGTGTACGAGGAAAATGATGAGAGCGCCATGGTGTTTCTCGGCAAGCCCGAGATCTGCCTCAGAGTCGATGACTGGGAAGCGAATACGACCGGCGGCATCAAGAAAGCCGAACTAAGTCGAGGCCGCTTTCGCTTTGTGCTCACTCTGAAAGCCGCGAAAATCTTTGAAGACGCCGAAACGATCATAACCTTCGACATCGACGACGATGTATTCGAAACCGTGAGCAACGACCTCAACGACATGTTCGCGGATCAGAAATACTACACAGGGACCTGAATGATCATGGCGACCCCGGCTCCGCGCTGATCGTCGGCGCCTTGCGCTTTTGCACCTCGGCGAGATGATCGATCGACTGCCCGACCCAGTATTTCGAATCGATCAGCGAAAAATCCATCCGCATCGTGTGCCGGGCGCCGCCGGCGAGCGTTGGGACCCGACCTGCGTCGCGCTCCACCTTGCGGCGATTCGGATAGCTGCTGCCCGGTTCGATGCCGACGACGTAGCCATCCGCCTCCGCGCCGGTGTTCTTCCATAGCGTCAGGTACGGCAAATCCTTCTTCGCATACGTCATCACCACGCCGCGGCTCCCCTTCGGGTTCGCCAGCAACACGCGCACATTGCCCGATTCGTCCTCGAGCGGCCGCATCAGGTACACCTGCTCGACATAGCCCGACTTCGGCGCCGCAAACGTATTCCACGTCTTCACATCCCGGGCCGCGTTCGCGTTGAACGGCGTCACCTTGTCGATCGGCACGTGCAGCTTCGCTCCGTCGCCGAGCAGCGGTGTGCCAAAGTTGTAATGGTAGAGCACCTGATATTCCTGTGGCTGCGAACCCTTGTTGACGACGGTATCTTCGATGCGAAACTTCGCGGAGCCGGGCTCGGTCGAGACCTCCGTGATCAATTCGAGCTTGGGCCCGAACAGCATCTTTTCATGGACAATGCCGCGAATCGTGATGCGATACGGATAGGTTTTCTGGACGACGACTTCGACCTCCGACGCGGGGATGTTGGCAATCTTGCCATGCAGCGTGAGATCGACGGTTGCCTTGTCGCCGACGTTGTTGACGATCTCGTCGGGCCCGGCCTGGCCTGTGTTTTCGAGGCCGCAGCGGGCCAGCCATTCGTTGAAGCCTTCGAGCCAGCCAAGCCCGCCGCGCAGTTGCAGGTTGATGTGGCGCGGATGGACGATCTCGGTGACCGGCGACTTCCAGCCGAGCTTCATGTCCCCCATGGTCACGCTGAGGATGCCCATGCCGCGCGTCGGGATGAGGATGATCTGCAGCTTGCCGTTGTCGAGTTGGATGAGCCGCACGCCCTCCTGCTTGCCGCCGTGCAGCGTCTTGATCGCGACCGACCATTGCGGATCCGCCTCGGGCGTCCACTCCTTGCCGTGGATCACCGTATCGGGGACAGAGACATTGTCGGCCGCGCTGATGAGCTTGACGACGTGCGGCTGCGCCTGCGCGACGCCGGCGAGAGTCAAAGTCAGTGATGCAATGAGGAGAATTCGAACCATGATCGATGCCCTGGAGTGACGGTGATTGAATGGGATTGTGCCGTATAGGGGAGGCGATTGCAAGAGATTTGACGGGCTGGCGTGCTGCCTATAATAACGTCAAACAAAGTTTTCTGCGAACCTCGCTTACGCGTCTGGCTTGTGCAGTCACATACTGGCCCGACGCGTAAGCTGGGCATTCTTTGAGGTCAATCCATGTCCGCTGAAACCATGCAGTTCAAAACCGAGCTCAAGCAACTCTTGCACCTGATCATTCATTCGCTTTACTCGCACAAGGACATCTTCCTGCGCGAGCTGATCAGCAACGCGTCCGACGCCATCGATCGCATCCGCTTTCAGGGGCTCACGCATCCGGAGGTCCTCGAAGACAACGCGGACTGGAAGATCAAGCTGATCCCCGACGAGAAGGCCGGCACGCTGACGATCTCCGACAACGGCATCGGCATGTCGCGCGAGACCATCGTCGAACACCTCGGCACCATCGCTCGCTCCGGCACGCGCGAGTTCCTCGACAGCCTCAAGGCCGCCGACGCCAAGGAACGCCCCGATCTCATCGGCCAGTTCGGCGTCGGCTTCTACGCATCGTTCATGGTCGCCGACAAGGTGACCGTCGTCTCGCGCATGGCCGGCAAACCCGAGGATGCGGTCAAATGGGAATCGGCCGGCGAGGGAGACTTCACGATCGAAGCCGCGGTCAAACCGACGCGTGGCACCGATGTCATCCTCCACCTGCGCGAGGACTGCAAGGAATTTCTTAACCCGAGTCGCCTGCACTCGCTCGTCAAAAAGTATTCCGACTTCGTCGAGCATCCGATCGTCATGGACGTCGAAAACGACGGCAAGACCGTCGAGGACACGCTCAACGCCCGCAAGGCGATTTGGCTGCGCAACAAGAGCGAAGTCACCGACGAGGAGTACGATGAGTTCTACAAGCATCTGTCGCACGATTTCGAGAAGCCGCTCAAGACGGTCCATTACAAGGCAGAGGGGCAGATGGAGTTCAAGGCCCTGCTCTATCTGCCGGCGCATCGGCCGTTCGATCTGATGTATGGCGATTCGAACAAGGGGCTGCAGCTTTACATCCAGCGCGTCTTCATCCTCGACGATTGCGAGACGCTGTTGCCAAAGTATCTGCGGTTCGTGCGCGGCGTCGTCGATTCGCCCGATTTGCCTTTGAACGTGTCGCGCGAAATTCTGCAGCACAGCGCGCCGCTGGAGAAGATCAAGTCGAACCTGACGTCGAAGGTGCTCGGCACGCTCGACGAGATCAAGCGCAAGGAGTTCGACCAGTACGTCGCCTTCTACCGCGAACTCGGCATGTTCCTCAAGGAAGGGGCTTATCAGGATTACGAGAACAAGAAGAAGCTCGCGGACCTGCTGATCTTCGAATCGACGAAGACCGACGCCGGCAAGTTCACGACGCTGGGCGATTACCTCGAACGCATGCCGGGAGACCAGACCGACATCTTTTTCCTCGCGGGAGAGAGCCGGGAGGTGCTGGAGCAGTCGCCGCTCTTGGAGACGTTCAAGGCGAAGGGCTGGGAAGTGCTGCTGCTGACGGAACCGGCCGACGAGTTCGTCATCGAGTCGGTGCGCGAGTACAAGGGCAAGGTCCTGAAGGCGATCGACAAGGTCGGCCTCGATCAGTCGAACATCAGCGACGAGAAGAAGACGCAGATGCAGCCGTTGCTCGATTATTTGAAGGCGCAGCTGCCCGATATCGGCGACGCTCGTCTCACGAATCGCTTGAAGGAAAGTGCCGTCTGCCTGGTCGCCGACGAGAACGCGATGAGCGCGAGCATGGAGCGCCTGATGGCTCGCATGCAGCGCGACAAGCCGATGGCGCCGAGCAAGCGTATTCTCGAGGTGAATCCCGACCATCCGCTGGTACAAGCGCTCGAGAAGCTGGTCGCCAAGGACAAGAGCGATGCACGCCTTGAGCGTTATGCGCGTTTGCTCTATGATCAGGCGGTGATCATGGAGGGCTCGAAGGTGAAGGATCCGCTCGTGTTTGCGCAGCGGTTGAACGAGCTGTTGTTGAAGGATGCGTCGGTATAACCAAGTGTCAAGATTGTACGCTCGGCGGTTTAGCGCGCCGCGCCTCACGCGATGGCGAGATCTTCGCTGCGAGAAGTCCCGTGCGCTAAACCGCCGAGCGCACAATCTTGACGCTTGTCCGTGCAACAAGTCGATTCAATCCAACACCTTGACGCGCATGTTGCGAAACGCGACCGGACCGTGATCCGCCTGTAGCATCAGCACGCCTTCGCGCATTTCCTTGTTCGGCCAGCGGTCGCCGGTGGGGGTGAGCAGCTCCTGCTTGTCGTGGATGACCTTGCCGTTCAGCACCGCCTTCGCGATCATCGCGTTCTTGATTTTCTTGCCGACCTTGTCGAAGCGCGGTGCGATGAAGGTGGCGTCGAGGACCTGCCATTCGCCGGGCGCCTTGCACGCGTTCACCTTCGGCGGGATGCCCTTGTCGATGTGCAGATATTTGCCTCCCTTGATCTCGGCACGCGGATAGATGCCGCCGCAATCCTCGCCGCTCACTTCCTTGCGGCCAAAGCTGTCGTAGATCTGGATCTCGTAGTGCCCGTGAAACTTGATTCCAGAGTTCGAGCCCTTGGGAATGCAGAACTCGAGATGCACCTCTATGTCGCCGAATTTCTGCTTCGAGTAGAGATTGCTTGTGCGGCCTTTCGGCCCGTTGTACCAGACGCCCTTTCCTTCCTTGGCAACGAGCTTGCGAGGGTTCTTCGGATCGAGTTCGACGCCGCCGACTTCGGTCCAGTCGCCGGTCGGCGCCTTGAACGCCGACAGGTTGCCGGGCATCATTTCGATCACTTGTTTTTTGTCCTGGCCGACGGCGGCAAGCGAAGTGAACGCGGCAAGCAGGATAATGGTACACAGGCAGGTGATGCGATTCATGATGGTATCCGTGAGGTAGGACGATGGAGGGAGATTAGCCGGGAGTGCGACTACTGTCCAAACAATTCCGGTCAGTGGGCGGCGTCGAAGAACAGGCTGTAGAGCAATACCGCGAGCACGAACAACGTCATGGCGACGTAAACCCAATCGCGCTCGCGCAGGAAGCCGTATACCGAGAACGCGACGCGCGCCACAGGCGTCGCCACGAGGAGGAACAGCCCGACCTCGATCACCGCCAGGCCATCGAGGCGCAACGCACTCGTCACCACCGCTTCCACGGTGCGCAGGTCCGCAGGTTGCTCTTTCTTGAAGACCTTGTGCTCCCTGGCGTCGGCCCCCCCGGCGTTGATCAGGTAAAGGATCGCGCCCAAACAGACGACCCCGGCCGACAAAAGCACGCCAGCGCGCAGTAGCTTCGCGAGCAACTGTTCGAAATTCGCTTCATACGGCGTGTCCATCGTTACAGGTTCCCCGTCAGACCCTTGTAGATCATCTGCATGCCGACGGCGACAATGACCAGCGCGAACACAATGCGCAGCACGCGTGGCTGAGCGTGTGTCAGCACGCGGGCGCCGAGCAGCGAACCGACGAGCACGCCAAGCATCACGGGCATCGCGAGCGCGGGATCGATGTAGCCGCGCGCGAAGTAGATGCCCGCGCTGGCGGCCGCGGTGACGCCGATCATGAAGTTGCTGGTGGTCGTGGACACCTTGAACGGGATGCGCATCGCGTGGTCCATCGCGAGCACCTTGAACGCGCCGGAGCCGATGCCGAGCAGGCCCGATAACATGCCTGCGAATAGCATCATCGCGAACCCGAGCGGCACCCGGCGAACCCGATAGGAATGCGGTCCGTCTGGCGTCGGATATTCGCCGTCGAGCCGCAATCGCTGGGCGATCGGATCGGGCTCGCCCTCGGCAGGCGGAGCATCCTGATGCCGGCCCGAGAGGTAGGCGGACGCAAGCAGGACCACGCCGAAAACAACAGCGATACCGGAACCGGAGATGAGCCCCGCGAGATGTGCTCCGCCGATCGCCCCGAGCGTGGTGGCGACTTCGAGAAACATGCCGATGCGTACATTGGTGAAGCCCTCGCGAACGTACGCCGCCGCCGCCCCGGACGAGGTCGCGATCACGGAGACGAGCGACGCGCCAATCGCGTAGTGGATGTCGACGCCAAAGACGAGCGCGAGTAACGGCACGATGACCACGCCGCCGCCGAGCCCTGTCAATGCGCCGAGAAAGCCGGCAACGAGAGAGCCGAGCGCGACAAGCAGCGTGAATTCGAGGTTGGTCATCGGCTATCCGTCGGCGTGAGGTTGTACCAGCGCCCCGCCTTCATCACCGCGCGAATATTCTCCAGGCACGCCAGGTTGCGCAGCGGGTCCCCTTCGACCACGATCAGGTCCGCGCGCTTGCCCGCTTGCAACACGCCCCGGTCGAGCAACTCGATCGCCTCCGCCGCCGTCGATGTCGCGGCACGCAGGATCTCGCTCGGCGTCAGCTTCAACTCGACCTCGGCGGCACGCAGGCCCAGGGCGAAGCGGTCGATTGGGCAGAGACGCACTCCCGCATCCGAGTGGATCGTGTAGCGGACGCCGAAATCGATCATGTGGCGTTCGCAGGCAAAACGCGCGTCGAGCCGTTTGACCGGGCTGATATCGAAGCCACGCACCTCGGGCAGGAAAGCTCGGCGAGCCAGGCCCGACATCGTCAGGCCGGCGAATTGATTCTGATCGATCATCCGCTTTGCAAGATCCGGATCGAACTCGTAGCGGAACTCCTCGACGCGCCAGTCGCAATGTTCGATGGTGCGATAGCGTGCCGCTACCGCCGCCGGCATCGCGGCCCTACTCAGCACGTGCGCCGCCGAATGCTTGCCTGCCGCGCGGCCGATGTCCGCGATGCGCTGCAGCGTCGGCGCGTCGTACTGCGCCTTCATCGGATTGCTGGACGCGGTCATGTTGCCGCCGGTCGCCATGACTTTGAGGAAGTCGGCGTCTTCGGCGAGCATCTTGTGGGCGGCGCGTTCGACCTCGTTGTAGCCGTCGGCAATCAGGCCGAGCCAGTGGCAATGGCCGTGCGTGGTCGTGATCGGCGAGCCGCACGAGAGGACGTCGGGACCAGCGATTTCTCCCTTGCGGATGCGATCGCGCACTTGCTGGACGTGCGTCTTCGTGCCGCCGCAATCGCGGATCGTCGTCAGGCCCGAGCGCAGCGCTGCCTGAGCGTTCGCCTCGATGCGCGCGAGCAACTGCGATACGCTTTCGCTCGTCACCTGTTCGATGATTGCCTCGTTGGTGGCGAGAGCGGACATCACGAGGTGCACATGCGTGTCGATAAGGCCAGGCAGAATCGTGCAGCCCGGGAAGTCGACGCGTTCGCCGCTGCACGTCGCGGGTTGCAGCAACGCGCGTTCGACGCTATCGATCTTGTCGCCCGCCACGCGGACCACGGGACGAACGAGCGTCGGGCTGCCGGTGCCGTCCCACAGGCGATCGGCGGTGATCAGGATCTGGTTCATGGCGTTCCCCACTTCTTCCGGTAAGATATGGCAGACCGCCTTCCGCAACCACGACGGGCATCACGATGGCCACCGCATCCGCACAATCCCTTCGCAAGCTTTACGAGGAAGACGAAACTGCCTGGCTCGAGATCATGGCGGACCTCATTGCTCGCAAGCAATTCTCCGCCATCGACTATCGCAACCTCAGCGAGTATCTCACTGACATGGCCAAACGCGATCGACGTGAAGTTCGCAGCAGACTCATCGTGTTGCTTCGTCACCTGCTCAAGTGGCACCATCAGTCCGAGATGCACTCAACTTCTTGGCAAAACACCGTTCGCCATCAACGGTTTGAGCTAGGCATGCTCTTGGAAAGCAAAACTCTTCGCAACTACGCGGAAGAAATCCTTGCGGACGCTTACGAAGAGGCTCGCAAGCAAGCCGCCGACGAAACCGGTCTAAAGGTGAGCCGATTCCCGAAAGAATGTTCCTGGACCATTGATGACCTATTGAGCGACGATTGAACGGAGCTATTGCATGAGAATCCTGCGCGTGCTGCTGGTCGTGGCCGTTTCTCTCATATCCCGGCCGCTGGCCGAATCGGGGACGCAGCCGATGACCGAAGATGCGAAGCTGGCGAAGCACTTTACGCAATATCTCAACGCCGAGTTCAAGCTGCATCCGCTCTATGCCACGCGTTCGGGCAACCACGATTACGACGACAAGCTTGACGATCTCTCCCCCAAGGCTCGCAAGGCCAGCAACGAACGTGCACGCAAGACGCTCGCCGAATTGCCGAAGGTGATCGACTACAAGAAGCTGTCGCGTTCCGGGCAGATCGATTTCGAAATCTGGCAGCACGAACTCAAGAAATCGCTCTGGCTCGCGGACAACACAGATCCCTTTGCCAACGATCCGCGCGTCTACACCGATTACATCACCGACTCGGTGTACGCGCTGCTGACGCAATCGACGTTGCCACAGCCGGTGAACGTGCGGAATGCGATTTCGCGCATCGCCCAGGTGCCGAAGGTGGTGGCGGCCGCCAAGGAGAGCATCAAGAAACCCGCGAAAGCGCTGACCGAGGTCGCGATCAAGCAGAATCGCGGCGCCATCGCGTTCTACGAACGCGGCATCTTCGAGCTGGCCGGCGCCGACGCCGACAATCCCGATTTCAAGAAGGCATGCAAGGCACTTGTTCCGGTGCTGAAGGATTATCAGAAGTTCCTCGAAGACGATGTGTTGCCTCGCTCGACCGGCGACTGGAAGATTGGCAAGAAGAAGTTTGCCGAGAAGATGTTACTCGAGCTCGACGCGGGCGTCACCGCGGCCGAGGTGCTGAAGGAAGCCGAGGACGAGGCGGTCAAGGTCGAGAACGAGATGTACGTCATTGCTCGCCAGCTCTGGAAGCAGACATTCCCGGACAAGACGCTCCCCGTCGATGACGAAGCCGGCCGGCGCGAGACAATTCGCCTCGTGCTCGACGTCACCAGCAAGGAGCATGGCAAAGCCGACGATCTGATCGTCGATGCCCGCGCCGGCGTCGCCAAGATCAATGCGTTCATCAAGGCGAAGGACATCATTCGTTTGCCTGATCCCGATCGTTGCAAGATCATCGAGATGCCCGAATTTCAGCGTGGCTTCTCGATCGCGTACCTCAATCCCGCGCCGCCGCTCGATGCGAAGGCGTCGAGCTATTACGCGATCAGTCCGCCGCCGAGCACGTGGGAGCCGAAGCGCGTCAAGAGCTTCATGGAGGAGTACAATCGCCACATCCTGCAGATCCTCACGATCCACGAGGCGTATCCCGGCCATTACGTTCAGCTCGAATACGCGAATCGCCATCCGTCGCTGATTCGCAAGATCTACTCCTCCGGCATCTTCGCCGAGGGCTGGGCCGTCTACGTCGAAAAGGTGATGCTCGACGAAGGCTTCGGCAACGGCGACCCGAAGCTGCGATTGCACCAGCTCAAGTGGTACATGCGTGCCGTCTGCAACACGATCCTCGACTACAAGATGCACTGCACCGACATCAGTGACGAGGATGCGATCCGCTTCCTGATCCTGCGCGCATTCCAATCGGAAGCCGAGGCGATCCTCAAGATCCTGCGCGCGAAACAGAGTTCCTGCCAGCTCTCGACCTATTTCGTCGGCCGGATGGCGTTTCAGCGTTTGCGGCGCAGCGTGCAAAACGAGCTGGGCGAGCGTTTCGAGCTAGGCCGCTTCCACGAGGCGGCGCTGGCACATGGGAGTCTGCCGGTGAAGTATCTGCCGGAGGTGACGCGCGAGCGGTTGAAGCGGGCGAGGTGATTTTTCTAAAAGGACACATCATGGAATTTGCCCAGATCGTCCAAGTAATGACTGCCGCGACCGCTGTTCTAGCGATCGTGGTTGGTCCTTGCGCAGCGGTGTATGTTGCCAAGTTGCAAATACGTGCCTCGGTTGTGTCGAACAATCGTCAGCAGTGGATTAATAGTTTGCGAGACACGCTTTCGGAATTCCTTGCAAAGCAGTTGATGGTTAGGTCATTAAACGCGGAGCGTCGCGCGAACGATTTATCGCTTCCACGGATCGAGGACACGGCTCGACTTACATTCAAGATCAGATTTCTATTGGCTGATGAGCCTGCCCATAATGAACTGGCAGAACTGGTATCTCGCCTTGCCGATTCGATGAACCAGCAAAAACCTGAAAACAGGATTGTCGATGTTTCCGCGTGTCTCGATCGTATTGAGGATTTGGCGATTTCAATCTTTAAGCATGAATGGGAGAGAGTGAAAGCCGGCGATTAGGTTCCAAGCTGACAATGGCTGTATTTTCGATTCTGCCGTAGCATCATCGTAACCGTATCTACCGGTTGGCGAGAGCTTCTGCCTCCAGCGTCAAACGATAATCCGCAAATCCCACTGCTCGCCAAAATGCCACGCCCACCGCGTTGTCGACCAGCACCTCGAGGCGCACGCGCTGCCCTGCCCAAGCATTCTGCCGGAGTCACGCGATAGCGGCGCGGCCCACGCCGTGGCGGCGGAGCGCGGACTTGATAGAGAATTGTCGCAGGTAGACGTGCTCCGGATCGCGGCGGTAGAGGGCGTAGCCGATCGGCGCGCCGGCTTCCTCGAACAGATACGCCTCGTATTCACCGCCAAGCCAGCCGGCCATGCGCGCGGCCAACTCTGCCGGCGTCATCGGGTTGCGATGGCCTTCGTCGCGGATCAATTGCCAGTTCATGGCCGCGATGGTGCGAGCATCATCGACCCCGGCGCGGCGGTATTCCATCGATGTTGTCCAAATGCATTTGGATCACGAAAGCACGATAGCACGAAAGAAATGCGCTGATTGGATTATTGTATCGTCGCTGTGGCTAGCGGTTGCCGGTGGTGAGTTGCACGCCCGACTTGTCGGCGGGTGCCGTCGCGGTCCACGGCGCGGGCGGAAAGTATTGGCTGGAGAGGTCCATCAATTCGTCCACGGCCAGGTCGCGCGGCACCGTGGCGTTGGCGGGGTAACGCGTGCCGTCGAACAGGCCAGCGGATGCGCCGGCGGCGACCACCAGCTCCGAGCAGAACCAGCGGTGACGGCTCGCATAGGTGTGGCCGAAATATTCGCGCCGCATCCCCTGGCGCGGGCAGAAGGGAGTGCCCAACAGCACGCATCGCCACAGGGCAAAACGCTTGCCCACCTGCGATTCGGCGAACTTCGTCAGGTCACGCGATTGCTCCGCCGTCAACGGTTGGCGAATGCGGCGCACCATCACGTCGCCGGGATAGGTCTTGAAACGCTGTTCGACATCCATGATGCAAACCGAGGCAGTCGCCGTTCTGGCCCCAGCCAGTTCCAATAGGGCGGGTGTGCCGTCGGCACGAGCGATCACCATGGCGGCGTGCGTCGGCGGCGAAGTACTGGCAAGCTTGAACATCAGATGAAAGAGCTTGCTGTCGTTGTCATAGACGACGATATCGCCCGGCTGCGGCCAGTACGGGGCGACCGGCGGATTGGAGGTGCGAACGATGGGACTAGGTAAAATCAGGTAGCCCGCAGACTTCTTGGACGCGGGGTCCGAGCCGGTCTCCTGTCCGGGGCACCAGCCTGCCAGGCACAGCAGAAGAACGCCGACGGTGCTCAGCCATCGCATTCTCATCGCGGTCGGACTCCATGTGGCGAGCGAATCGAGGTTGATCGGATTTGTCTTCGACTTTCACGCAACCTTCCTGCAGCATCTTGCCCAAGCCTATCCATACCGCCCGAAATGCCCGGCCATGCTATCAGCAAAGTTACGCTAATTTGCCCAGTCTCTGGCAGCCTCCGGGTTCGGGCCAGAGTGAATTGACCCAGATTGAAGCCAGGATATAATCGGAGGTACACCACCTAGTGCCCGTTGTGAGCTACTCTCGCCCAGCAGGCCTGTTCATTCCCATTTTTTTCGATTCCTGCAGAGGGCGGCGCAACGGCAAGCACGCTGCAGAGGCGCGCTTTCTTCGATCGCCCTTCAGGGGGGACCCAATGCGTCGCATATTCAATCGAACGGCGGCAGCTCTAATCTTGTTGCTGACGTTCATGGCGACTCGCCTGCCAGCGCAAACGCCGGCCGAGTTCGAGGAATGGCGGCACACTCTGGTTGATAAACTGCTGGTCCCTTCCGGCATCAAGGATCCGCGCGTGGTCAAGTCGATGCGCGATACGCCGCGTCACGAATTCATGCCTGCCAATCTACGTAAATTCGCCTATTACGACATGGGCCTTCCCATCGGCGAGAAGCAAACGATTTCGTCCCCCTTGATCGTTGCCCAGATGACGCAGGCCCTTCATCCCAAGGCCAACGACAAGGTGCTGGAGATCGGCACCGGGAGCGGCTATCAAACCGCGGTCCTCAGCCCGCTCGTCAAGGACGTCTATACCATCGAAATCGTTGAGTCCCTCGGCAAGAACGCCAAGCGCACGCTCGAACGCCTCGGCTACAAGAACGTTCACGCCAAGGTCGGAGACGGCTACCTTGGCTGGCCGGAGTTCGCGCCATTTAGCAAGATCATCGCCACCTGCTCGCCGGAAAAGGTGCCGCAGCCGTTGATTGATCAGTTGGCGGACGGCGGGACGCTCGTGGCGCCGGTTGGCGAACGCTACACGCAGACGCTGTACGTCTTCACGAAGAAGAAGGACAAGCTGGAGCGCGTGGCCCTGCTGCCGACGGTGTTTGTGCCGATGACCGGCAAGGCCGAGGCGACGCGCGAACACAAGCCGGACCCAGCCAATCCGCGCCTGGTCAACGGCGGCTTTGAGGAGGATCCGCACTTCGTCTCCGCAGGCGGCCAGCCGGGCTGGTACTACGAGCGACAGGTGACGCGCCGCACCGACGATCACGCGCCGGAAGGCAAGCACTTTATCGAGTTCAAGAACACCCAGCCGAACCTGGGCGCTCATCTCATTCAGGGCTTCGCCATTGATGGTCGCAAGGTCAACAAAATCGAGGTTTCCGGCTGGGTGAAAACTGACAATGTCGTCGCCGGCATGCAGCCCGACCAGGCGGGCTTTATCCGCATCCGCCTGTTCGACGAACAGCGCCAGCAGCTTTCCAAGGCGCTCGTCATCGGTCCCTTCGTCGGCACCAGCGGCTGGCACAAGGTGCACAAGACGTTTGACGTCCCCAAGGAAGCCCGCGAGGGCATCATCGGCATCGGCCTCTTCGGCGCCACCGGCGTCGGCTGCTTCGACCAGCTCGAGTTGAAGAAGGTCGCCAAGTAACGCGAAACAATTCTTGCAAAAAGTTCGGCCCGCCTGGGTACGCGGCGCGTACTATCTTCTAGACCGCCGCCCAGGAGCGTTGCCATCATGCCGAGCCCCCAACCGTATGCCATCTTTCGGCACATCCGGAAGCTGGCGGCCGCGCAGGCCCCGAACCCGCGGTCGGACATGCAACTGCTGCAGCAGTTCATCGCCGACTGCGATGAGGACGCCTTCGCTGCCCTCGTGCGACGGCACGGCGCAATGGTGCTGGGGGTGAGCCGAAGCGTCTTGCAACATCAGCAGGACGCGGAAGACGTGCTGCAGGCGACCTTCCTTGTGCTCGCCCGCAAGGCCAACAGCATCCGCAAGCACGATTCGCTCGGCAGCTGGCTCCATGGCGTCGCCTTTCGCCTCGCCACGAAGGTCAAGCTGCAGTCACGTCGGCAACGTTCGCGCGAAGAGAAGCGCGGGGAACCGGCGTCCGCCAGTTCGATCGATGATCTCAGCTTGCGCGAGTTGCGGGCCATTCTGCATGAAGAGATGAGCGAACTGACCGAGTGCTATCGGAGCGCGCTGTTGCTTTGCTACTGGGAGGGCAAGACGCGCGACGAGGCGGCGGGGCAGGTCGGCATGTCGCCGGGCGAGTTCAAGAAGTGCCTGGAACGAGCCCGCAAGTTGCTCGGCAGTCGCCTGGTCCGGCGCGGCCTGGTGCCGTCGGCGGCATTCTTCGCGATGCTGTTTTCCGAAAGCGGCCTGCAAGCCGCCCTGTCGGGATCCTTGATAAAAACCACGTCGCAGGCAGCCCTGGCATTCGCTGTCGGCCATCGCGCCGGCGTGTCGGCCACGGTCGCTGTCCTTGCGGAAGGAGTGATTCACACCATGAACGTGACCAAATGGGCAACCGCAATCCTCGCCATCCTCATCACGCTTGGCCTCGGCGCCGGCGCGACGCTCGGCGGCTATTTCTTGCTGCAGGGCAGTCCGGGCGAGCAAGTCGTCCTGCAACCGGCAGTCGATGGCGCGCAGGTCGGCAAGGCGAAAGCCGGCGACGCATCGGACAAGGACCGCATCGTCGGCATCTGGCGCATCGACAAGGCCACCGAGAATGGCCGGACCGTTCCCGATGAAATCAAAGCCATGCTTCGGTTCCACTTTGCCAAGGACGGCGCCTTCAGTCTGGCGATTCCCGAAGAGCTCGAAAAAGGAGCAACCAAAAAAGGCACCTACCAGCTCGTCGGCCCGGGCAAGATCGATCTGAAGTTCGAGAACAAAAAAAATGCCGAGGGCATTTTCAAACTCGAGGGCAAGGATCGCCTGACCATCTGCATGCCCCGCGAAGACGGCAAACGTCCGGCCGAGTTCTCGGCAGACAAGGACACGTTCCAGGTCCTCTTCACCCTGGTCCGCGCCAAGCCTGGCGAGGAAAAGCCCAGCGCGAAGGAGATTGCCGCCCTCAAGAAAAATGCCCCGCGAGACGGGCCCGCCCGGCAAATCAGTGTCAACAACTTCAAGCAGATCGCACTGGCCATGCACAACTATCACGACGCCGTCGGCAACTTGCCGGCGCACGCCATCTACAGCAAGGATGGCAAGACAGCGCTCCTGAGCTGGCGCGTCGCGATCCTGCCGTACATCGAACAGCAAGATCTCTACAACCAGTTCAAGCTCGATGAGCCGTGGGACAGCAAGCACAATATCAAGCTTGTTGCCAAGATGCCGAAGATCTATCAGATGCCGCCGCCGACCAAGGCGAAGGAAGGCGAAACGTATTACCAGGTTTTCACCGGCGAAGGCGCCGTGTTCAACGGCTCGAAGAAGATGAAGTTTACTGACATCAAAGACGGCACGTCCAACACGATCATGATCGTCGAGGCCAAGGACCCGGTCGTCTGGACCAAGCCGGCCGATCTGTCGCTGCCGAAGCAAGCCGACGAGAAACTACCAGTCGGCGGCAGGTTCAAGGATGGCTTCAACGCCGCCTTCTGCGACGGCTCGGTGCGATTCCTGCCGGACACTATCGAGGCCGCCAAGCTGCGAGCGTACATAACGGCAGCAGGCGGCGATTGAAGAATTAACCACGAAAAACACGAAACACACGAAAAGGGGACCGATTGCAATTGGTCCCCTTTTCGTGTGTTTCGTGGTTAATTCTCATTCCATGCAATACAGATGGCGCGACGTTCGCACATAGATCGCATTTGCTGTCAGCGCCGGCGTCGCGGCACAGGTCTCGCGAAAGTCATGGCGTGCCAGCTCCCGCTCGTCGGCGTCCGCGGCGAAGACCTGCAGCATCCCTTCCTGATCCAGCGCATACACCTTGCCGTCCCCCGCCACCAGCGACGCCAGGCAGCGACTGCCGAGCCGCTCGGTCCAGTGGATGCGTCCCGTGTCCGCGTCGCGGCACGTCAACACGCCAACATGCGATGTCGAAAAAAGCAGACCGTCCCAGCAGACTGGCGATACGATGTTGCCGCCCGTCTTACTGTTGGACCAGACGGTGGCCACCGGCGCCATTTCACTCGGAGCGCGCACGACAACGATCGGACACGGAATCTTGTTGCCGCCGGTGACGATCAGGCAATCGCCGTTGACGGCCGGGCTCGGCACGATTTGCTGCATCGGATACGGATGCGACCAGAGCACCGCGCCATCGCGGACATCGATGCCCGCGAGCGTCTTCCAGGTCGCGATTACCGCCTCGCGCCTGTCGCCGCGCTGCCAAACGATCGGCGTCACGTACGAATCATGTGAGAACGCCGGCGTGACGTTCCACACCTCGGCGCCACTGGCCTTGTCATACGCAATCAACGCCGACGACCGCCGCGCTACTTGATGTTCGATGTCGTCGTCGAGATGGTCGCCATGCCCCACGAATTCGCTGTCGCGGTAGATGAGGATCTTGTCGTCGGCGAGCGCGACCGACGAGCCGGCGCCATAGCGAATGAATTCGCGAAAGGCGTCATCGCGCTTGAGCCAGAGGATACGGCCGTCGAGATCGAGGGCCGCCAGGCCGCTGCCGAAGTAGGCGTAGATACGTTTGCCATCACACGCGGGCGTCGGCGTCGCCAGGCTGTTGAGCGAATGCTTCCGCTCCGCCAGCGCCACGTAGACTGGCGTGTTCCAGAGAATCTCACCGTTCGCCGCATCGACGCATACCACCGCGCGCACGATTCCCGATTGCGGCTGCAGGTAGTTCGCCCGAAAAAACACGATCGCGCCCAGGAGCGCCATGAACGCGCAGCCAAGAATGCCGCGCACATTCGCGCCATGGCGGACGTTGCGCTGCAGGAAGACCGCCGCCGGTTGGAACAAGAAGAACAGCGCCGCGGGAACAAGGAAGACGATCCGATTCTGCAAACCAACAGGCATGATGAATTCATCCGGCGGGACGTTGGCGAACAGCCTGCCGCCGAGCGCGACACCAAGCACCGTCAGCGCGAGCCGAACCTTGCCAAACGAACCGAGCCCGGCGAGCGTGCCGGCAAACGCGAACAGCGCGATGCCGCCGATGACAACCCATGCCAGCCAGGGCTGACAAACGAAGGGTTCGGGCCGCCACGCGATCAACGTCAGGAGAACGCCGGCGACGAGCGTGATGCAGATGCTGACAAGGTCGAGCCAATCGGTCAGCGCTCGATCTGCCGGCGATTCCTCGGGCCCGGAGTGGAGCTTTGCCAGGCTGATGAAAATCAGCAGCAACGAGCCGAAGGCGACGACGATCGCCGGCCGCAGATGGAGCGATTCGACGCAGGCCAGTTCCGCCGGCGCGACGGTGGTGCCGGTCCATGGATCCGCGTATTGCCAGAACCACGTCGGCTTCGCGAGCACGACCCCGGTCAGCACGATCACCGCCAGTGTCCAGACGCCGAGCGCAGCGATCAGGGCAGGTCGGCGCGCCAGTGCTTCGCGAAACCTCGGCAATTGCGTGAGCGCCAGCCCAATCGCGCCGCAGGCGAGGACGAGCGCCAGCCAGCGTCCAGGCTCATCGAGCGGATGCTGTTGCGTTCCCTCGTAGGCAGTGGTGAGATAAACCCGTCCATCGCAAACAATCGGCGACGAACAGCCATCGCCTGGAATTGCCGTCTTCCAGCGCACCTTCAACGAATCCGTTCCCGCCGCCGGCGGCAGATTGGGCGCCGTCGTGGTCCCCTGCCCGAGCGGGCCGCGCCATTGCAGCCAGTCTTGGGCATGCGCGTTGGCACCCAGGCCTAGTACGGCGACGATTGCCAGAGCAATCGCACTGCACAGTTTCAAGTGGCGCACACACAAGAATGGCATCGGCTAGGCTCAGCTCAGACAGTGCATTCGGGATCTACATTTCTGCGCAGAGTGATCACAATATCCCGGACCGGTGGTATTGACGGGTGAGTTTGCTTGTCAAGCTGCAACATGATGCAGCAGAGTGCCGAAGCATGTAGCGCACCAATACCGACTTCTTTGGATTCCGGCCAGTCTCCATTCTTGGCTTGCGTTTTTTGAAGGTGATCAAATAAGACCGTGCGGTACGTCGGCCAACCGGTGCGAGTCGTTTGCACTGCTTGGGAAAAGTAGTAATGAGCAACAACGTCACGGCGTAGATCAGTAGCACTTTTTGCAATCCAGTGTGTTCTCCAGTGTTCGAGCCATTTTTCGCTGGCTTTGGGCATTGCAACACGACGCAGATCGTTGTGAAGTGTTTCGCTTACCGTCAGAGAGGCAGCAACGGCGGCCCCCGCATCGCGCAGAATATCGTGCGATGGCGGCGTTTTGGAGTCGATATGAATACAGGCTAAAGAGGCTTGCAAATACCCCTGTCCCGCGGCGATGATTCCGGCGGGCACGGGAACGCCCGCATTTTCGGCTGCTTTTAGTGCCTGCATTTGAATCGCCGTGGCCGAAATCGCATCGAAATCGTGCCCCTCTGCCTTCGACGTGTGGTACCACCCACCTTTGCTTGACTGCGCCTTGGCGATGTACTTGACCGCACGCGTGAGCACGTCGGTAAGCATTTTCTTGCGTGCTCCTTCGGGTTCGTGCCGACAGACACCAGCGAGAAACAGCGTGGCGAGGCCATGTCCCTCCATGTAACGTGCCGTCTCGGATTCGTGTTCGGAGAAGATAAGTCCGTCACGCTTCGAGTGACTTTTATGCATCAACCAATCTGCCGCCCTCTGAATATTGGCATGATGCTTGGTCTTGGCAACCTTGGGTGCTTCTTCCAGGTAAGCGAAATTCTCTGCCGGCATTCCCATCAGCAAGGCAAGCCCCACAAGTCCCGTCATCGCGACGGGATGCTTGCCGGCGTCCCCTTCCCAGTGGCCGTCCTTCGCTTGCTGACTCGCGAGGTAGTCGAGCCCCTTGGCCACGGTGCCGCGATACTTCTCGGGGATATCGCCGGCCTGGCTCGATGCGGGCGTTGTCACCAGCCAGCAGCCGACCGCGATCACGCCGACGGACGCCAGCAATAGCAGTGCTTTGAGCTTCATCCTTCGTCCTCCCAAGAAATGCAATGTGGAGGCCTGCATCCTGCATTCTACGAATGGGGCAGTCGGACGGATCCAATTGCGCTTGGCTTCCGTTCGCGTCATCCGCAATAATAACGCCATGTTCCACAACCGTCGATACGTCGTCGCCTGCGGGTTGCTGTGCTGGTTCGCCGCCGTTGCGTGCGCTCATCCGGTGCCGAAGGACACGCATGATCGGACGATGGTCGTGCGCCTGCAGAAGGAGTCCGCGAAGCGACTGCGCGTGCGCGTCGAATATCGGCTCGAGGTCGATGAAACGACGGTCTACACCAGCGACATGAAGCCGTACCGCGACGAGGTCAATCCATTCGACTATCGTGGCGAACCGCTAAACTACTACGGCGAATTCGCGAGGATTTACGCGCCAATCCTGGGGGATCGGTTGAGCGTGCGCATCGATGGCAAGCCGATCGAGCCGTTCCGTTGCGTGTCGCGCAAGCCGCGGCTGGAGGACGAGGACGGCAAGGGGCTCGGCCATCTGCGCTGCGACTTCGTCTTCGAAAGCACATGCGAGATCGATCCCTCAGCGAAAACGTCGTTCGAATTCCGCGATCAAACCTATTTGCTCGAGGACGGCCAGATCACGCTGAGCCTGATCAATGAAACGGGCCTCAGCATCGTCAAACTGGTTGCGCCGGACGACGCGCTGCGCAAGCGTGTGCAAGAGGGGAAGGAATCGTCGCAGGATGACCGGTTGCGCGAGATCCGGGCGGAGTTCGCGCCGAGTGTCGCCGCGCCGCAGCCCAGTATCCAGCCGCCGACGGTTGCGGAACCGGCGCCGCGCGAAGTGCGTGAAACGCATGACGAGCGCTTCTCGCTGCTGGGACTGCTGCTGCACAGCGAATACGGATTATTTCTTACGCTGGTGCTGGCGTTCGCCTTCGGGGCGGCCCATGCGCTGACACCGGGACATGGCAAGACGCTGGTCGCTGCGTATCTCGTCGGCGAGCGCGGCACCATGTGGCATGCCCTCTATCTCGGCCTCGTCACCACGCTCACGCACACCGGCAGCGTCATGGTCCTTGCCATCATCGTCACGCTGTTGCCCGAGGAATATCGCGAAATGGCGATGAAGTGGATCCTCAATGGTCTCGGCCTGGTCATGGGCCTTGTCGTCGTCGGCATCGGTGCCTGGTTGCTCTTGCAACGCCTCGCGGGCCGGGCAGATCACGTCCACCTGGGCGCTGGGCATCATCACCATGATAACGGCGACGCCACGCCGGCGCCGGCGCGCTCCGGTTCGCTGAGCTGGTGGGGCCTGACGCTGCTGGGCATCACCGGCGGCATGATCCCGTGCATCGACGCGATCGTGCTCTTCTTCTACACCGTCGGCACCAGCCGGTTCTGGCTTGTGCTCCCCGCCGTCGTTTCGTTCAGCGCCGGCCTCGCGCTGGTGCTCGTCGCCATCGGCATCCTCGTCGTGCAGGTGCCGCGCTTCGCCGAAAGCCGATTCGGCAACGGGCGCTTGCTGCGGGCGCTGCCGATCCTCAGCGCCGTCATCGTCACCCTGATGGGCCTTTGGCTCTGCTTCGAATCGGTGCACGGCCGTTAGCCGATATCGAGTTATTTAAACGTTGGCTTGACGCGTCCGAGCCGCGCACGTCAGTAAGCGGTCAGCATCCTCGGATTCGCTCGTTGCCTGAATCGGCCCGCTTACTAACGTGCGCGGCTCGGACGGATTCGGTCCATCCCGATTGTCAATGTCGTTGTTACAATTCTGCCGGGGCCTCTACCCCGCCCAAAAGGTACACGTGCCGCTCGCCGCGTAAAAACCTGGGTTTTAAGTAATCGAGTGGATCTCGGCCGAAGGAACACCTGTCTGGTACAATGGTCGCATGTCCTCAGGCTCGGCGACCGGCGTCCTGCCTAGCACCTTGCGCGAACTCCCTCGTTGGCTCGAAGGGACCGGTGGATTCCCTGCGCTGCTCAAGGCGCTTCGCCAGGGCAACGCCGCTACCGTCGACGGCTCGTGGAATTCCTCCGCCGCTCTCGTCGCCGCCACGCTCGCCCTGCAAGCACCGACCACATTGCTTGTTGTGCTCGCCCATCCGCGCGATCTCGATGCCTGGGACGAAGATCTCTTCAGCTTCAGCGGCCTGCGCTCGACCATCTTCCCCGCATGGGACGCCTTGCCCAACGCCGACACCGTTGTCGATGAGATCGGCGGCAAACGCCTGCGGGCTCTGCGCGCCCTCGAAAGCGATCAGCCGCCGAAGATCGTTTTGACGACGATTCAGGCCCTGCTGCAACCGGCCCCCAATCGCGAACAGCTCGCCCGCCAGCGCAAACGCCTGCGCGTCGGCCAGGACATACCCATCGACCAGATCGTCGCTTGGCTGGTCGAACAATCGTTCCAGCGGATGGAAGCGGTCGAGATCCCCGGCGAGTTCAGCCAGCGCGGCGGCATCCTCGATGTCTTCTCGCCCGACGCCGAGGCGCCGTATCGCCTCGAGTTCGTCGGCGACCAGATCGAATCGATCCGCCAGTTTTCGCCGGAGACGCAGCGCAGCCTTGGCGAGGTGCACGCGGTCGACATCAGCACGCAAGGCACGCCCGGCGACGACAAGATGCTGCGCGGGCACCTGTGCGATTGCCTGCCGCCGAAGGCGTGGACGATGCTCGTCGAGATCGGCGACCTCGAGGAGCAGGGCAAGTATTATCTCGAGCGCAGCGCCGACCTGACCGGCCTCTTCTCGGTGCAAGGCGTCTTCAAACAGCTCGTACAGTTCCCGAGCATCCGTCTGTCCGCATTGCCGGCGGCGAGCGCGGAGACGACGTATCACCTGCGCGTCGAGTCGGTCGAGCGCTTCTCGGGCGATGTCACGAAGGTGCGCGACGAACTGGATAACGCCGCGGCCAGCGATTTCGTGCTGATCGCGTGCCACAACGAGGCGGAGAAGAAGCGTCTCGGCGACGTGCTGGCGCAGGGCAAGCTCGCGCAAGCGGATCGTTTGCGGCTCGTCGTGGGTCATGTGCGCGCGGGATTTCGCCTGG
>DASRSQ010000044.1:0-2183 GCA_035656475.1 Gemmataceae bacterium
AGAGGCGGGCGGACGTGATCCTGTCGCAGAAACGGGATCAGTCCGCCCGCCTCTGCGAGGCGGGGCTAAACATAAATGTCCTTGCGACGCGATTTGCGTTTCGTACTGCTCCGGCGTTAACAGCTTGTTGATGTCTGCCGGTGACGACATCTTGATCTTGATCATCCAGCCCTTGCCGTACGGCTCCGCCGAAACGAGCGTTGGATCCTTCTCGAGCGCGTCATTGCGGGCGATGATCTCGCCCGCCACGGGAGCATACAGGTCGTTGACCGACTTGACCGATTCGATCTGTCCGAACGCGTCCTTGACGGCGAGCTTTTTGCCGAGCTTTGCGACCTCGACGAAGACGACGTCGGTCAGCTGCTCGACCGCGAACTGGGTGATGCCGACGGTGCAGACATCCCCTTCGACGCTCGCCCATTCGTGGGAATCGTTGTAACGCAGGTTCTTCGGGACCATGATTGCTCCTTCATGCTACGCCGCAAGCGGCTCATTTCGCGCGCTTGTAGAACGGCAACGGCACCACGACCGCTTCCTCGTCGTTGCCGCGAATATCGATGACTAGCTGCGTGCCGACTTTCTGATACGCGGGATCGACATACGCCATCGCGATCGGCTTGCCGAACGTCGGCGAATGCGTGCCGCTGGTGACGACGCCGACCGGCTTGCCGTCTGCTTTCACGACGGCGCCTTCGCGGGCGATGCGTTTGCCTTTCAGCTCGAGTCCAACGCGGCAACGCAGGTTCGCGTCCGACTTGCGGCGCACGAGTGCGTCCTTGCCGCGGAAGTCGCCTTTGTCGAGCTTGACCGCCCATGCCACGCACGCCTGATACGGGTCGATGTCCTCGCTCAACTCGTGGCCATACAGCGGCATCGCGGCTTCCAGACGCAGCGTGTCGCGCGCCCCGAGGCCGCACGGCTTGGCGCCTCGCTTGACCAACTCGTCCCAGAGTTGCGTGCCAATGCTGTTCGGCACCATGAGCTCGACGCCGTCCTCGCCGGTGTAGCCGGTTCGGCTCACGACGCAATTCTGTCCCATGCAGCGAGTCGGCTCGGCGAAGTAGTAAGCGAGCTTGCTCGCGTCCGCATCGGTGAGGCCCGCGACCAGCGACAGCGCCTTCGGGCCCTGCACCGCGATCATGACCGTCGACAGGGTCTGATCCTCCACGTCGACATTCATGCCTGCCTTGGATTCGTTGATCCAGTCGACGATCTTGAGCCGATTGCCGGCGTTGACGACCATGGCGTAGCCGTACGGCCAGCGGTAGACGAGGACATCGTCGCGGATGCCGCCATTGTCGTTGCAGATGAGGCCGTAGCGGACCTGCCCGTCCTTCATCGTGGCGACGTTGTTCGTGTAAATCTTCTGGAGGAGATTGAGAGCATCGGGCCCGCCAAAGGAAAGGCGGCCCATGTGGCTGACGTCGAAGATGCCCGCCGAGTTACGGACGGCGGTGTGCTCGTCGATGATGGTCGTGTACTGGACTGGCATGTCCCAGCCGCCGAAATCGACCATGCGGGCGCCGTGTGCAACGTGCCAATCGTAGAGAGCGGTGCGCTGACCCATGTCGCAAATCTAGCGAATCACGCGACGGCTGGCCACGATCATGGCCCTTTCCACGGATCTTCACGTTTTTCCAGCGGCGCCCCGCAACAATCGCACGCGCCCCCTTCGGTACGGCGAATCGTGCAGATGTCACACCAGTAATAGACCTCGTGCAATTTGCCGTTGATGATGCTGTGGAGATTGATGACCTGCAGGAAATCGGAATTTGGAATCCGACGAGCGGTCAAACGCATCGGCCGATTGAGCAGCTTGGCGTCCGTGAAGAACATGCGCGAACCGACATCCTTGACGAGCGGGTGAAGCTTGCCGTCCTCTGCTTGCAATACCAGCGTGACCGGAGCCGCGTCCGCGTCGAGCTTGGTCCCCTGCTTGGCGAGCAGGTCGGAGAGGCGCACGACCTTACCCTTGTAGAACTCGTTCTTGTCCGAGGCCTTTTTGTCGCCGGCCCAACCGCCGGCCAATGGCAAGAGCGCGAAGGCGAATGCGAGCAAAACACCGATGCGAGTTTTCATGGCCGCCTCCCACATACGGTGACAGGGTCGTGGCCGAGCCGCGCCCGTGAGGAAGCGGGCCGAATCCCGCGCGACGAGCGAAATCAATGGATACTGACCGCTTC
>DASRSQ010000045.1:0-19718 GCA_035656475.1 Gemmataceae bacterium
CGCCCGTTCCGCTGGCTTCAAACGGGGAGCATGTGCTAACGTTTACAGGATAGACGCCAGCACTACTTCCGCTTATGGTTGTGTCGAGCTGCCAACGATTATCGTCGGGATTGGGGCTAGCGCAACGCATGACCACGCCTAACCCAGCACACGAGCCGCTGACGATTGGAATTTCTCCGATATACTCGTCACCGACCAGCGAAAGAGAGCCATTCCAGCAGCATGTGCCAGGGTCGAGCGTGTCAAGAGTGATGCAGAAATAAAGCGTCGCCGGCATCGAATCGGCGCACTCACACCCGCTGCCAGATCCTGAACCAGAGCCACTTCCGCTGCCGCTACCGGAGCCACTGCCTTCCGAGCAGGCGCCTGGCGTCGTAGTGACCGTGTCAGGCCATGTGGCCGACATGCCGAGGTCGACACTGAAGCGCGTCCACGTAATTTCCCCGGATTGAATGTCCCCTGTCGCATGGTAGATTGCTCGCGTCTCGCGGGAAAACACCAACTCCCACGCATCACCACCGAGCGAGCGAATGTCGATATAGGAGCCGCCGCCGCCATCAAGCGGGTTGGTCCAATTCCACGCACAGTCCGGCGACTCTGCGGTGAGCTCCAGCGTCGATGGCGAGAACCATGTCCGCTCATCAAGTGCCCCTGGATCGCTGAATCCGGGAAACGAGACGCAGATTTCGGAAACGCATCCGCCCGAACCGCTCCCGCTGCCACTGCCACTCCCGCTGCCCGAACCGCTCCCGCTGCCACTGCCACTCCCGCTGCCCGAGCCGCTATTGTCTTCGCACTGGCAAAGAATTGCCATGGTCCACTGATGACCGATGCCGCCTTGCTTCCAAATCAACCTCGCCGGCCCTGGCGTTGCCTGGCTTACGAGATAGTCGTAATTGTTCGCCGCCGGCGCCGCCCAGCCATGCCCGGCATCCGTCACATTCACCCACGCCTTGACGGCGCCCGTCAGCGCGACGCGGCCAATCTCCGGCGAGGCAACCACATCGCCGACCGCGACCGTCATGCCGCTGACAAAAATGCCTGCATCGTTCACGAGTTGCCAATAGGTCGTATCCGGGGGCGCATTGCCTGATGACGGCGTGGCGTTCGTGTACGCATAGGTCGAGCCGTCATGCAGAACAACCTTGCCTTTGCTGTAGGTCGTTGCCCCATTGTAAAGCGTGCGAGCGTCGAGCTGCTGCCACCCGCTGGCAGGCGGTGCATCAGGCGTGCCGGCCGAGGTCGCCATCCATCGCTGCGGGACCGGTATCGGCTCGAGCGCGATCGCAAATGGCTGTGATGGCGACGGGGCAGCGGACGCGAGCGTTGTTTGATCGTAAAAGTTTTTGATACTTGCAACGTCCGTGTCGATTGGGGCTGTGAGAAGCGTACCGATTCCAAGAGGGCTGAACTGCTCAATCTGTTGCCACGAAAGATTAGCGACCCAGATGTTGGCATCATTCTGGGCCAACATATCGGCTTGATTGATGCCGCCGCCCATCCGAACGTCATAATCGCGGGCAGCGTCAACCAGCTTGCTGCGAAATCTCGTGTTGACGATTTCGGGCCTTTCGCCCCTCGAGGGCTTGCGATAGATGTCGCTCACGAGAAGATCCCCAGGATTGAGAGATCGGCGGTCGGGATGACCTTGTTGACGACGGCAATAACCGGCTGCGGGATGTTGCGCCCGCCAGCTATGCGACCGTCAAAGATCGTGCCGCCAACCATTTGGGGGCGCGAGTGCGTCCAGAGATAACGCCAGCCGGGCTTTGCGATTGGGCCACTGCCGCCAATGATGATCGGCTCGGAGCCGTCCACGTCGAAGCTGACGAAATTTCCCAGAGTGACGGTCGCCCCGGGATCAAGGAACGTGCCGAAGAAATCCGTCAGCTTCTCTACCGTCAGGTGAGTGTCGTCAACAATGGCGGTCACCAAATACAACCCTGCCGCCTCGATATAAAGCTGCTGGGAAATCGTGATGCCCGAAGTGCTCTGGACCTCAATGTTGACCGAGTCGCCATCGTCTTGCTGCACGAAGTCTGCCGTCAGAAGCATCCCGCCCTTCCGTCCTCGCTGAGCCGAGAACTTCCATGTCAATTCGAGATCATCATCGGACGTCATCTTCCCGGGCATGCCAAGAAACAGCAACTCTTCCGTGTCGAAGTCAAAGTCCTGATCTTTCCAGGAGATGGTGAGCGGGGCATCATTGGTGTGTCCCGTCAGGCGACGAACTTTGTCAATCCACCCTGAGGGCATCGTCGAGAACTTCGAGCGAACGAGAACCGTGAAGTCGAATTTGTCGGGCAGCGGAGTTTCGCACCCCTCCACCTGATCGCCGCTAACCCCGATCAAGCGGTTGAATGAAACGAAGCCCTGGCCAGCCGGCGTGCGATCGGTGGGGCTGCCAAGCCCCGTGCAACTGTAGTAGCTGCCCTCGTCCAGCGCATGGTAGATCTTTCGTGTGCCGCCACTGGTGTCGAAGCTCAGCTCGAAATAATCGACCTGGAACTTGTAGGTCGCGGTGACAATCCAGAGCAAACCATCGGTGGGCTCGACCTGATAGTCATAGAGGAAGAGCACCACGCCATTGACATTGATCGTCGGATTGCTGGCGAAGTAGGTCTCGGCCCTGCCGACGGCATCGCTCTCGCTTGTCCAGCCGTAAGTAGCGAAGGCTTTGGTGAAGGTCGGCAGGTTGAAGTTGACGGTCCCCTTGCCGGAGACAGTCAATTCCTGCCAGTCGCATGCAATCGGTATTTGGCTGATCGTCATGGTCAGTCCATCAACATGATGTCGCCGCCGGCAGCTTCCATGCGTTCCAGCAGCTCAACAATTCGCTCCAATCGCTCACGAGAACGCCTGGCCTCTTCGAGCGCCTGGTTTGCGGTCTGAGACCCATAGGCCCTGGCTTGCTCTGCCGAGAAGGTGCCCATCACCTGCGCCCGCGCTCCCATCATCTCGAATGCGCCGGCGCCATTGCGAACGCCCTCGGGTAATTCGTGGGCACGGCGAAGCAGTTCATCGAGGACGCGGCGAGCCTCGGCAAGCTCGGCTGCCGTTCCAGTTCGGGCTGCCTCGCGTTCACGGGCACGCGCAGCTTCCAGCTCAATTTCACGCTGCACTCGCATGGCTTCGTTGTCGACGAATCGCCCTGCTGCGTCACGATCTAACTGCCCATTGTCTCGGCGAGCATTTCCGCGAGCAATAAGTGCGGCTGCCTGACCTCCTGCCCTCGCAGATGCCGCCTGCTCCTCCAGTTCAGCCCGTTGAGATGGGAGCATGAGCGGATTACGCGCTGCGAGTTGATAGACCTGTGCCGTCGCCTCGCCCATGGCGATGGCCCAGACAGCCTTGATCTCGCCAAGGACCGTGTTAAATCCCTTCCGGATCGCTACCCATGCGTCGTCAAAGGCATCGCCGAGGTAGCCAGCGATCTCGTCGAAGATCGTCATCGCCGCGAACTTCACTTCCACCCACGCCTGCATGCCAAGCGTCTTGATCTCAAGCCAGCCGACCGATGCGGCAGCCTTGGCGATCTGCCAGATGAGGCCCCAGTCACCGGCATTGAACGCTCGCCGGATACCGTCCCAAACTCGCTGAGCGTCGGCACTGAGGCGAGAGAACGTCGAGGAGATGGCCGTCCAAATCGCCTGCCCGGCCTCAGTGGCAGTCCCGATCACGCGATTCATCGTTTCCATGAAGCCCGATGCGAACGCATTCCACACGCCGACGAATGTATCGCGTGTCGCTCTCGTGATCGTCACAATCGCGCTGACCGCCTCTTGGCCGATCCGCACCCAGGAATTGAAGAACGAAACGGCAGTAGCCCACATCTCGCGAAATAGAGCAACGAAAGCCGCATTGATCGCATGGAACGGGGCGAGCAGCACTGCGAGCACAGCGTTGGCCGCGCCCCGAATCGCCGCTGTGATCGTGTCGATGATGCTGCCGAACGTCGCGTAGATCCAATCACGCACGGCGATGAACGGCGCAAGCAGGGACGTCCGGAGCAAATCGAACGCCGTCACGACAAGCGCCACGGCGGCACGCGCGGCACTGACCATCGCGTACCATGCATCGCGGATGATGGCGAAGATTCGACCGCTGAACAGCGATCGGACGAACGCGACCAGGTCGGCGAAGAACTGCCGGATGCGGCCGATGGCATCGCCGAAGGCGTTCACGATTCTGGCATACACCGACTGGACGGCCGTCACCAGGCCGCCGAAGTAATTGCCGATGAGGTTGACCAGGTTGACGAAATACTGAACGATGCGATCCTTGAGCGCGGCGAACGGCCCGAGGATCCGGTCGATGACGCTATTGATGAACGCCACGAACGCCGTGAACTGTGCCCGCACCCAAGCAATGGCGCCGGTGAAGATGTTGACAATCCAGTCGCGGAAGCGGATGAACGGCGCAATGATCGCGTCGCCGATACTCTGCAGCCACGCGATCCACGCATTGATCGTCGCCTCCACGGAAGCGATGACGCCGTCGATCATCGCCATGAGCTGCCGGTACGGCTGGGCGATGATGTCGGCCAGCGCGGCGAACGCATCGCGGATCATGTCGAGATACATCACCGTCGCGTTCGAAACGTTTTCGAACGTGACGAACTGCGTGATCAGATAGTTCCACAGCGGAATGAACATCATCAGGCCGATGGCCGCGAAGCCAATCGCCTGCAGGAACGGCCCGAGGGAATCGGAGTCGAAGGCATCGATCAGATTGTTGATTCCGGTCCACACGCTGGCGACGGCATTTCGCATCGCAGCCAACGCATCCACAACGCCACGCACGAAGCCGGTAATCGTCGAAATGAGATAGTCCCAGGCGGACACGACGATCATCGACGGAATCGACCGAACGAAGTCGACAACGTCGTCGATCCATCCCAGGCTCCTGTGAAAGGACGCGAAGCGAACACCCAGCAATCCGGCGGCCACAGCGATGGCCCCGATGCCGCCGGCAAAGACCGCGAGGGCGCTCGTCACGATGACGATGCCGCCCAAAAGGAAGTAGAACGCGCCAGCGAGGAGATTCGTCCCTGCCGTCAGCAGCGTTTCCCAGACGTAGGCCACGATCTCTGCCGCGGTCATGCTCCACAGCGTGACCGTCACGAACGTGTAGGCGGCCGACAGCACCGCCAGGGCTCCGGACAGGGCGCCAACCGCAGCGTTATACAGCCAGGTCGTGATCGCGCTCGATGTGGTCAGCCATAGCCATGTTGCTGCCCCGACGGCCGCGACGCCCTGGATGACGGTTAGAACGCCAAAGCCGGTCGTCAGGGCCCACATGGCCGCGTTGTAGAGCCATGCCGCCGCGGTCGCTGCGTACACGGCGATCGTATGCCCGAGCCAGACGCCCTTTGAAAAGCTGACCACTCCGGTTGCCGCTGCGGTCGCGACCGTCACTGTGCCCATCAATCCTTCGTAGACGCCGATCGCGAAGTTGTAGAGCCACGTCGCTGCCGTGACACCGACCATCGCGACCTTGTACGAATAAAGCGCAGCACGCGCGGCAAGCACGACGGTCGAGATGGTGCCGAAGCCGATAATCATCGCCGTGTACTGGATCAGGGCCAGGGCGCCGCCAAGGGATGTCACGACTGCCCACACGCCGCCGACGACAGTCCGGAACGCGGTGAGCGCTCCGCCGATCAGCCAAAAAGCCGAGCCGAGGGCGGTCACGACCGTGCCGAGCGTCGTCAGCACGCCGCCCAGGATAAACACGACCGCAATCAAGTTCTGGTGTCGATCGATCCACTCGCGCACGACAACGAGGATCTGGGTCACCATGCGGACAAAGCCGACCATTGCCGGCGTGACTGATTGGCCGATGCTCGCCCAGATGCCCTGCGTGACCTGGCCCATTTCGCGCACCGCCGCGTTATAGACGCGGATCGCGATGAGGGCAGCTTCACTATTTAGTGCCGGGCCTTGGAAAAACTCCGCTCGCCGATCGCGTTCCTCAATACCGGCCCGGCCGCCTTCGATGTTGAGGGCGAGGCCGCCTCGACCGAATATGGCCCGCTGCATCGCCACCCGCTGCGCGACGTCGCCGATACGACTGATGGAATCGGCGATGCGCAAAGCACGCTCGCCCTGGCTGGCTCCGATCAGGCCGTCGAGCGATAGGTGCATCATGTCCAGCCGGCGGGCCGCTTCCTCCGAGCCGTTCGCCGCGTCCTGCAGGAAGCTGCTCATGTGCGACAGGGCCGGCACCAACTCCTCGGCTCCGACCCGCATGCCGTCGGACAGCAGGTCGAACTCCGCAAAGCTCAGCCCGGTTTCCCGCATGGCCGTCTGCGTCTCACGGCCCCACTCGGCCGCGACGCCGAGGCCGCGGAGAAAGGGAGCGGTCATTGCCGCGCCCGCGGCGGCCATGGCCGCTCCGAAGAGGCCTACTGTCTTGCCGAGATTCTTGATCCGGTCCTCGACCTCTTTGAGCGTCTTGGCGGTCGTATCCTTTGCCCAGAGCTCGACGAAGGCGCCGCCAGCTCTTGCGTCCGCTGCACTCGGCATGATGGCACCTCCTTTCAACAAAAACACCCTGGCTCGTTGCCGGGCCAGTACGGTTGACGCTGCGCCACGCGCCCGGTGATTTCGATGCTGCACGCGCGTAAGCGCGATGGATCATCGGGGTCGATCTTCACAGGTACGCCAATAGCCACTTCGACGCAGCGGTCCAGGTCGATATTTCCTGTATCATCGATGTTGTCGGTGTCGATTCCTAATGCTTTTCCGCTTACTCTGAAAGCATCATCGGTGCCAGCAGCTTTCACTACCACAGCTTTGTTGTCTTTGGTGCAAAGCCATAGAGACTCTTTGGGATGCAGGGTCGAGCAATCCTTGTGGATCTCCGTCCTGCCGCATTTCGGACATGGGTTGCTAGAGGCTTATGTTTAGTTGTTAAGCCGGTGTCGGTGCCTGCCCGTCGAACTCGATTGTCAATTCATCATGCGACCGCAAAGGAATTCCATCGGCAGTCAGCTCATCAATAACCCTCTCAATGGTCGCCTTCAATTTGCCAGCCCCCATGTAGTTCAGAAGTTCCCTCTCCGTATCTGTCTCTCCTGTGACCACAATTTTTTCATTCACTATGTTTGCTTGCATGTCGCATCTCCTTTTATGATTACGGCGCAGAAGAACACAAATCTGACAACAGTTTCGTTCAAATCAACCAGTCCAAAGGCACCTCAGGCGGCCCAACGCTTGGAATCTGCCCGTTCTTGATCGCTTGCAGATCGGCGTTGAGTTTGGTCAGATCGAAGCCGTTTGGCGATACGCCACCAGCGTTGAGCCAATCCTTCGACAGACACAACCCGGCTATTAAGGCCGTCCCAGCAGCAGCTTGCCGAATTCGATTTTCACGCCGCAACCGCCTTGCTGTCGAGATAAGCGTCGATCATCGCGTTCACGACCTGCAGGTACGAAGCCCATGCCGGCCGCGACGTCTCGATCGCCTGGAAGACGAGATCGATGATCGCCTTGAGGTCCGCCGGCGCCAGCGACGCCGACCGGGAAACCGGGTGCGTCGCGAGGTAATTGTCGATCAGCGTTTGTACGGTGCGGAGCATGAGCGCGACGATGGGACGGCTTCCGGCCTGCGCGATCAGCACCGCAAACACGGCATCGATCTGCTGCTGAATGTTGATCGGGCTCGGCGCCGGCGGCGTCGGGACCGGCGTGGGAATCGGCGCGGGCGGCGCAATCTGGCCCGGCACGGCGTTGATGACCCAGAAGTCGGAGGAGAGATTCGGATTGTGGGCGTAGTCGTATGGCATGTAGCCATAGCCATTGTCGCCCCACGGCACATCGGGCGAGTTCATCCAGTGGTTGCGGAACTTGTACAACCGCTTGGCGTCGTCATAGCCAACAAAGGTCACGTCGTGACCGCCGACGGGTGTTTCGCCGGGGCCGGGCATGGGCACGATGCCGGTCTGCGCCACGGCATCCGAAAGCATGCCGTTAAACACGTCGAAGCCGAAGATGAACGGCAGGCCGCTGGCAATGGTGCCTTTCATCACCGCCTCGGCTTGTTGCACCGCGGCATAGTTGATGATCCGGTTCGGCTTCGCGGCGTCGTACACGGCTTGCGGCGGCTTGAGCTTGAACGTGCGCGGATCGTCGGAGTAGGGGTAAAGCTGCTCGCCCGCGAAGCCGCTTTGGTTCAGGGCCTTGAGCATGGTGCGATTGTCAACGCCGCTATCTTCGTTGAGGGTGCCCATCAGCGCTCGCGTCGTGTAGTACACGAACAGCCGAGCCGCGCCATTGACCGCAAGCGATTCCGCACGCTGATCATAGGCGATGCACTCGGCAGCGCTGTTCGGGCCGCAGGTGCCAAGAGCGCCCTGATCGAGCTGCGGGCCCATGCCGCTCGACAGGTCCGCCGCCTGGGGCAGCGAGCGAAGCAGCTTGCGGGCGGGATGGAATTGATAATCGCGGTCGTCTTTGGCCTGGCGTTTCCAGCCGGACGTGAACTTGCGGGGCATTGCGTGATCTCCGTTGAGTGATGGGCGAGGAAGGCGACGCGCCCGGGTACTGTGAGCCGGGCGCGTCGAACCATTTTGCTGGCGCGCGCAAATTGGTCAGCGAACGCGCACGCGGACATTCGTTCAGCTGCCGCCGCGGAACAATCCGCGACGCTGATTCACGTTGACATTGACGCTCGCCCGCTGACGGATGGCGACCTGCTGCACGGCCACGGCCTGCACGGCGACGGGCACGGCAAAAGTCTGAATGACGGGAACGGCCGCCACCGCTTGCACGGTCGCGGCCTGGCAGGTCTGCACCGTCTGCGTGGCGACGAGAGGGGCCAAGGCGACGGTTTGCACTGCCGGGACGTTGACACGGACCCGCACGATGCCGGTCGCGAACGACGGCGCGGCGAGGGCGAGGATCAGGGCGATGGACAGAACGAAACGCATGGGATTCTCCTTGGAAAGGCAGTCATTTCGGCCTTGGCGTGGTTACTGGCCACGTCGGCCACGGACGCAAGAGGTCACTCGGCAATAGGATCACTTCACGCTCCCCTTGATCGAGTCCAGGAACGCCATCACCTCGCCGACGTCGGCATCCGACAGCTTCGCGCCCTGCGGCATGCGTCCGCTGTACACGTCATGCGTGACGGCGAGGATCGTCTTGCAGTCCTGCGCGACGAACGCGCCGGCGTTGAACAGCACCAGGCCGCCGCCCTTGCCCTTGGCAACGGTCGAATCGTGGCACTTGACGCAGGAGTTTCGCAGGACCGTCAACCCCGGATGCTCGGCGGGCGCCTGCGCCTTCGCTGGGAGAGGGGCCGGGGGTGAGGGCTGGACCGACGGCTGCACGACGGGCGGCAACGGCTTCTGCTGCTGGGCTTCGAGCCGGGCAACGCGGTCCTTCAGTTGCTCGATTTGCAGATCCTTCACCTGCCCTTCGAGCTTGTCGATGCGTCCGCTGTCGCCATAGCCGAAGCTGTAGAGCGGCACGACAGGCACGGGCACGAACTGAGCCACGATTGCCGGAGCGACGTAATCGGCGTGCTGGTAGACGGCTCGCTGGCGTACGACGCATCCGCCGGCATCGGCGATGGACACGACGGCGAGCATGGACAGCACGGCGAGCGAGGCGAAGGTCAGGCGTTTCACGGTTGCACCAATCCTCTCAGCACCAAGTGAGCGGCGGGAAGAGCCTCTTCCCACTGCACAACACCGATGGATTTCCCGTTCATCAAGATCGACAGCACCGGATCAAGGTCGGCTCGCGCGTCGTAGGCTTCGAGGGCCTTGCGGAGCTTTGCCGGCGTCGTGCCCAGGTCCGCGGCGGCCCGCGCCGGCGTCACTGGCCCCTCATAGTCGGCGTAGATGCCCAGCAAGGCATTCGCGAATTCGTAGGGCGTCATGCCGCCCGTCGCCTGCTTGATCGCCGAGGCGTAGCTCTCCCGGTCCCGCTTCGTCGGCCCCTCGATGTCACGCGTGTATTGGCGTTTCAGTTCAAGGAACTTGCGATAGTCCGGCGACTTCAGCTTGCCGATCCGCGCGAAGTCGGCTTCCTTGACGCCGCTCTCCAGCTTGTTCGCGCCGAAGTGGCAGCCCCAGCATGATCTGCCAATGTGGATTCTCCCGTCATTGCTCTGGCTCGTGCGGTCGTTGCCGATGATCTGATCCGGGGCCTTGTCCTGCCGCGTCCCCTTGTCGTCGGCAAGCCAGAACGCGGGCAGGCCGTTCGGCATCGGTCCGATTTGCTCCGTGGCCTGAAACGTGAAATCATCGTCCAGGATCCGCAACGGGTTCGCCTTGTCGGCTGCCTTCTCGTTGTCGAAGGACCTCCACAATCCGCCGATGGGCGTTGCGACACGCTCGATCCGGCGAGGCTGCAGGGCGATGCCGCTGAACACCACGGCCCGACGATGTTCGAGCTTCGCGGCGAGCTTCGCGTCGAACCGCACAAGCTGCTCGAAGTCAGCTTGCTTCTTCAGGGCGAGGAAGTCGTAATAGCCGACCGCCCGGCCTTCCTGCGCGAGCGTCTGATACACGAACCAGTCGAGCGACACGACCGGCGTCTTGCTCTGCGTCCACTCGACGACCTCGGCCAGACGCTTGCGGGCCGCGCCATCCTCGGCCAGCCACGGGGCAAGGGCGTCAATCTGCTTGCGCTTGACGCGGACCTGGAACGCGCCGGGGGCGTAATACTTACCGTCGGTCCACTGGCCGCCGGTCCAGTCCTCGATGATCTCGATCTCGACCGTCGCCACGAATCGCGGATCGACGAGCTTTTCCCAGACCTCGGCCTTCCAGCCGTAATCGTTCAGGTTGATCCGCAGCAGCATGCCGCGCGTGCCGCTTACGATCGTCGGGGCAGAAAGATCGGTCTCACGGCTCAGGCTGTTGACGTGGCCACTCGTGACCTTGATTCGCTTCTCGCGGATCTCGGCCGGCACGTTGTAGAGGCTGAGGTAACGCAGGTCGGCGCGGGCTTCGAGGGGCACCTTTGCCAGGTCGGCGTGCGCCTGCTCGTAGGCCAGTGCCGGCGTCGGCTGGCCGAGAATGGTCGCGAGCATCAGGGCTTGCAGCACGGTAGACCTCAACATCGCATCCCTTCGTTACGCCGCCGCCAATTCGTTGCTCCGCTGCACGTCCGCCAGGTGCTTTGCCGCGTCCTCTCTCACCGTCGGCACGAACCCATGCCAGTTGCCAGCGTGCCCGAACACGTAATGGCAATCATGCCCGGGCTTCTCGCATAGCGTGATAAGGTTCGTGGGGTCGAGTTCCAGGTCAGGGTGCAGGTGGAACGGCTTGCAATGGTGGACCTCCAGGGCATCTTTGCCGCCGCAGGCCGCACAGGTCGGGTTGGCTGCCAGGTGCGAGGCGCGGACGTGAGGCCAGTGGCCTGATCGCTTGCCAAGTTCGGGCTTGTCGTTGGTCAAAAGTCAACCCTCGGCATCTTCCGCCAGATCGTTTCCGGCATTTGCTGCCCCTGCAGCTCGCCCTTCTCGTCAATGAACGCTTGTGAGCCGTAGCCCCAATGGCCAACAAGAAGAGGCGAATCAATGCCCCCCCCCCGTTTTGATCTCATAGACGGCCGGGCACGCCTCGCCCGACGACAGCAGCGTCCAGATCACTTGAGCCTTGCCGTCCTTGCGAATGGTGCCGACGCATTTCCAGCGGTCGTTGCCTTCGATGGTGAAGTTCGCGCCGTCCTGCGTGAGCGTTCCCCAACTGGTTTCGCCCCGAAGGTCGGGGAGTGCCTCGGCCTTCTTATCCGACTTCTGTTTGTCCTTGAGCGGCCGATCGGGCGAGGCGGCCGCGGCGAGCACGATGATGGCGGCGATGAACAGCGCGAACCCGGCGATGATTTGTGTCCCGTCAAGGCCGAGGCCCGGGCGCCGGCGCGGCGATGGGCTGACTTCGTGGCTGGTGAAGTAGCCAGGAGAGCATTGCCCCGACGATGGCTGAGCCGGTGCCGGTGAGGGCGTGGCTTGCATCGCTCGACAGTGGCGATCCCAGAGCCGCAGACAGCACCAGACCGCCAAAGCAGAGGAAAGCAATGGCCCCAAGCACCACAGCCACAACGATGCTGACGACGCGATTTGTGATTGCATCCAAGCTACCCTCCCTTTTTCAGCTTCGGGATCATGGCCTTGTTCCAGTCCCCGACCGACAAACCTGGCTGTTGCCGCGACTTTTTTTTCTTCGCCTCGAAGGGATTGCAATCGTCCGCACTGAGGTACGGAATTTTATTCTCGACAAAGAACTGTCTGATCGGTCGCGTCGTTTCCCAGAGCATCGAAAGCAATTGAGCGGTATGCGCCCACCGCTCGCGTGCAGCCCCTTCATATCGCCACATCAACTCGCGGAGCGTCAGGGGCTTTGGGTCGCAAGGGATTCGTCCGGCGATTTCGTTGACGAGCTGCCGGAGGCATGGACGGCGGCCTGCATCGCCTGATCCATCTTGGCCCCGTTGCCCGCGACGATCGCGTCCACGTTCGTGTTGCGGATCGTCTGCTTGGCCCGCTCGACCATCTTCTTCCGGTAGGTCGCCTCCAGCTCCCACGCCTCGGCCAGAAGCTCCCTCTTCTCCGCCGGGAAAAAATCCGTGAGGGCCTCCCGAAAGGCGACTTCCATGCGATCAATCGCCTTGCCGTCGATGCCCGCCTTGAACTCTTTCGGCGTCGCCGTGAAGTTCGCGCCGCCGTTCAGTTTGGCGAGCTGATACATCACGTTCGAAAACGTCGCGATGTCGCCGACGATTTGCTTGTAGACCGCGCCGTCGTTTTCGGTGATGGCGAGCAGGTCGATGCCGGTCGCGTCCTTGATGTCGTCGGCATGGCCAAGGACGATCTTGCAGGGCCAGGTGCGATCGAGGCAGTCGGTCCAGGTCAAAGGCATGGCTTCTCCAAAGCGACAGAGCGGAAGATCGGCCGTCGCAACAAGCGACAGCCGCAGAGCATTACTCGCCTACCACGCTGAACACGGCCGGGACATTCGCCGTTTGCGCCGGCACGAGCGACACGTCGAGCATTTCGGCGTTGCCCGTGTCCTGATCATCGTCCATCTTCTCGACCATCCAGTCGGCGCGCGGCCCTTGCGAGGTGAGGCCGGCCCCAGGCGCGACGACACCGTCAAGGAAGATCATGTCGATGGCCGTCTTGTTCTGCTTCGCCGTGCGCAGGGCGCTGAGCAGCGGGTCGCCCTTGATGTTTGGCACCTTGAGCGTCACGTTCCAGCCCGTGAGCGTGGGCACGGCCGTCTTGAACGGCCGGTTGGCTCGCAGCTTGAGTTCGGTCTTGTCATCGGAATCGCTGATCTTCACGTCCTGGATGAAATCAACCAGGGTCCAGGTTGGCGTGCCGTGATTTCCGCTGTTCGCATAGGCGTAGCATTCGCGGCCAGTGTTCACCGTGATAGGGACAGCCGAGATGGTCATGGATCTCTCCTCATAGTTCGCCGCTGAACAGCGTCGTGACCTTGGCTTGTTCCTTCGCAAGCGCCGGCGCCAAGGTCGGACGCGCGGCCGTGCGGACGATTCTGCCTGTCTTGCGGATCCTGATCGATCCGCCTTTCTCGAGTCTGAGCGGCGTTCCTGTCTGGCTGCCGAAGGCGAGCCCGAAGCCGACCACCAAGCTGCCTTCGCCATCGCCGCCGTCGGCGTCATAGCCGAAGAGGATCTTCTTGATCGGCTGATCCGGTCGCCGTGTCCGTGGCGGCTCGCCCGGCCGCGACGGAATGTATTCAGGCTCTGGCGTCTGCTGGCCGAGCTTCTTGGCCCGACGGATCTCCTTGCGATTCGCGATCTTTGCCGGCTTGATCGACTGCCGGGCCGTCGTTCGCGTGTACGCTCCGATCATTGACAGGACGCGGCGCTTCTTGGCGTCGATCTTCTTCACGACCTCTTCGGCGTTGAAGAACATCGAGCCGGTGATCGGCTTCAAGGCTATTCCGAACGTCACCATGCTTCAGTCAGCCAGAAATCGAAGTCCATCGTTGCTGCCATCACCGTGTCACTGCCCAGGGCCCGCGTATCGAACACAACCGGACTCGCCGGGTATGCCTTCGCTTCCGCCGTGAACGGGTCGCCGTTCGTCAACGTGCCCCTGATCGTCAGCGTCCGCCTCGCCTTGGTCCAATAGTCCTGCACCTGCTGAAAGAAGTCGGCGAGTTCCCTGCACCTGGCATCCCGACTCGCGGCGTCCGCCGGCACTAGGCCCTGCATCACGATTCGCACGCGATGCGACGAGGCCAGCAGGCCTCGCGCCGTCCTCCCGCGGTCTGGCTCATCTGGGTTGCTGCCACTACGCGACCGCTGCAGAGCAACCACGCCGACGTAGATCTTGCTGTCAGCCAGGTCGGCCTTGATCGGCGTCGGGAACCATGTCGATTCGCTCTTGCCGATTGTCTCGCTCCACACCGTGCCATCCGCTGGCGTTGCAATCGTCGCGGCAACGGCGTCGCTGACCATCGAGACGGTTATCGTTTGGCCGGTTGGCGTCGGCATGGTCTCAACTCGTCAACTTCGTGTGGACCCGAAACAAACGCTTGAACGGCAGATCTTCGTACCGCCACTCACGCATGCCGTCGGGCGCCAGCACGGTATACACGTCGCTGCCAATCGTGATCGTGTCGCCGAGCATGGGCGTCGCTGGCGTCAGGGTTGCAAGATCGGCGACCTGGATCGTCATGCCGGCGTACCCGAGTTCGGGCGTGATAATCACGAAATCCGTCGATTCGGGCGAATCACCAAGCCGCAGGGCCTTTTCCTTGCCGCCGTCCTGGGCGATGACTGTCAAGGCGATCGTCGAGGAACCTGGCCTGGCGTACGTCGCCGATTTGCCCATCCCCGCCATCAGGCCGGGCACGAGCAGGCTGTCGATTGCGTCATCGAGCATGCTCATTTTTTGTCCTTGTCCGCGGGCGGTGCCGGCGGCGACTTGGCCATGGGCGACGGCGCCGGCGGTGCCTCGAAGGCAGCGATCAGGTAATCGAGATCCTCGACGGCCAGGGCGATGAAGTCCTTCCATCCGGCCAGGGCTCCGCGGATGATCATCTTCAGCCGCGGATCGGCGTTCACCTTCGCCATCGGAATGGCGTTGCCGACGGCAAGAACGTCTTTCCGCTCGACCTCGGCCAGCGAGACCGAATGAACCATGACGCCCTCGCCGCTCGCCCCCTCGACATGCGTCGAGTCGTCATTGAGCGGGCTTGCCTCGATTTCGGCCGGCGTCTTCGGTCGCACACTGAATTTGCGGTTCTCGCGACTCTTGCCGGCGATCTTTGCCTTGATGCGGGCCAGTGCTTCGGTTGCGCTCATCGTTCGGTCCTCACGCGTTGAGTTCGTCCCCAAGATCGGTCTGCCAGCATCCCCAGACGCTGTCATTGCGGAATTCACGGTTGCCATGACCGCTCGGCTCGGTCGGGTACTCGACATGCCCGACGGCGACCTTCCGTGTTGCCATCACCCTGATGCCTTGCCGCCAGCACCATTCCGAGAAAATCCAGTCCTCGGACAGCTTGGCGGCGGCGATCTCGCCGCTCGGCATCGTCACGATGCTGTTCTGATCGCAAAAGCCGGTAAACTCACTTACCCACGGCACATCGAAACGACAGATCCAGAGACCGGTGTTGGCGACAAGCAACTTGTCCTGCAAATCGCCGTCAACATCGATGCCCGCCGCGATCAAGTCCTTGACGCCGAATGTCTCGGGCAGGTGGAACAGCTCGGTCATCGTGAGCCGGCGGACATCGCCCGTTCTGGCGTTCCTGATGCCCGTAGAGGTCAGCCCGCGATCGTCCTTGAGCGGCACAACGGCAGAGACGACATCGGCTCCCCACTGTTGCCCTTCTCTGATCAGGACATCGGCCCAGCACGCCGCGGGCCGGATGTCGTCATGCTGCATCGCGAAGTGAGCGATCGGCTCGCCAAGTCGCCTCGCATTGCGGGCTCGCGCCCAGTGAACGTTGAAGGCATAGTTCAGCTCGCTGAACTTCGTGACGCTGACCTTTGTTTGCGCGACCGTCGCACGGACAACAGAGATCCTGCCATCGGCTTCGCCCGGATAGGCCAGGCCTGGCCGGCGAGGCAAGGCGAGAAACAGCGCTGCGTTTGCTTCATCCATAAAGGCCGGGGGCAGGATTCGAACCTGCGAGCTCCTCCTTATGAGGGAGGTGAGATGGGCCGCTTCTCCACCCCGACGCCGACGGTTACACCTGAGCCGGGCGGGCGACCAGCGACAGGATCGAGTGATTGCTGAGAGTGCCGGTGCCCGACCGCTCGGAGTGAGCCAGCAGCTTGAGCGGGCCCGTTGCGGCGTTCAGCTTGAACACGCTCGAAGCGAGGACATTGACGCCGTTGATGTAGGCCTGGATGTCCGTCAAATCGCTGCAGTCGAATTGGACCAGGAACGGCGTTCCGGCCACGTAGACGACCGTCGTATCGGCCGCAGTGACGGTCGTCGTGCCGTCCTTGCTCTGCATCTTGATGGCAGTGCTGCCGCCATCAAGATGCACAAACAGATGCTCGGCGATCGAGTCCGCGTCGGTCGCGTGCGTGCCGTTGGCGAGGCCAACGTTGGTGTCGCTCGCCGCGTTGCCGTCGGAGTTGACGCAGATCAGGGCGTCGACGATCATCTTGGCGCCGATGGCCATTGCACGGAACGAGAGGGCATCGACCTTCTGCGCCTCGGCGGTCGCGTCCTTGATGAGGTTGACGCCCTCGCCGGTGCCGAACGCGCCGATATTGATACCGGCGGTGTAGACGGGAACGGTCGCGAAGCCGCTGCCGAGGCTGAGTTCGTTTGACGCCTTGACTTTCAGGGCGACCATGACATCGGTGCCAGCAGACGTTTTGGCGATGGTCGGGCCGCTGACGCCGGCGCTCACCGTGCCCGGCGTGTGACTCGATCCGCCGGGCTGTGCACAGCCGACGAAAAAGTCGCGGTCGTTGCCGTGCAGCAAACTGACGCTGCCCGCCGAGTAATCCCAGAACAGGCGAGAGCCCATCAGGATAACCATGGACGTGGTTGCCTGCATCAAAAACAGGCCCTCGACCCAGACGGCAACCGTGTCGCCAGACGCGACCTTGACGGTGACGACTGCCGCCCGCCCGTCGTGAAGCTGAACCACATCGCCGGCGGCGTGATCTGCGTCGGCAATCCAGTCGATGGTTTCGCCGCAGCCCTTGATTTGTGCTTTCATCGTCATGGCTCATGCCCCTTTTCGTGGTGATTCCTGAGTTAAGCCGCGCCTGTTGCCGCCGTTAGTTCTTGCCGCGTTTCTTGCCGCCGCCCTGCTCGCCGCTGCCGCCCTCTTCGCCTGCCGGCGGATCGTCGGAGGAAGGCGCCGGCGCCGGCATTTCCAGCGCGGCAATCCGCTGCCGCAACGCCGCGTTTTCGGATTGCAGCGACTCGAGTTCCGGAGTCGAGGCAACCACGATCTCCGGCTTCGGCTGCGATGGATAGCAACCGATGCCATCGGCGATCAGTTGCTTGCCAACGTTGAAGGGGACGGAGATCTTGTCCCCCTTCTTTTTCTTCTCGCCGCTGTGATGATCGTTGTGATCCTTCAGCAAAATGATCGTGCTCATGGTCGTTACCTTGTTTGTGTCTGCTGGCCATCGGCCCTCTACTGCCGCAAGCCGGCACAGGTCGAGCCTGAGCCGGCTAGTGAATGCGGCAGAGCGGTTACGCAGCACCTTTGAGCTTGACGCCTCCGCGATACTCCTGCAGGGCGACGCCGAAGTCGTGATAGCCACGCAACGCGATGCCGAGGCGGTTGAAGTCCAGTTCCGCCGTCTCGATGGTTGGCATCTGCTGGCCGTTGAGGAACACGATCTCGACGACGGGAATGTCGGCCGGGTCCGCCAGCAGATACCAGGCGGTCGCCGAGTAGCCGCTGTAGGCCGAATTGCAGAGGTACGTGCTTTCCACGATGGTGAACATGCCCTTGAACACGTTCTCCGTCGTGACCGTGGCCGTCGATTGGGCCGCCGCGGTGAACAGGCCATTCATCAGGTTGCGGGCGGTAACTCCAAGCGTGATCGGAACGAAAAGGATACGGGGCATCGAACCAAGCGGCTTGCCGTCCGGATCGGTCTGCTGCATGAAAATCGTGCGAGCGTTTTCCAGGCCGGCCAGCGAGAGCACGCTGTCGGTCGCGCCGTCGTCGTAATTGTTCTTCGACTTGTCGGTGTTGAAGAAATTCGAGTCGGCCAGGTACACGGTGTAGAAAACGTCGTTGACCTTGAGCGCGGCACCACGGCCGAGGCGGCGCGAGGCGCTCGCGAAGGCGCTCAGATCATCGTTAATCAGGTCGCGACGATCGATGCCGATGAGCTTGGCGTACGTGTCGGCCTTGTTCGTGTACGAAGTCTCGCCAAGCGTGCCATGTTTGATCTCGCCGCCGGGCGCGACCTTCTCATATTGCAGATCGCCGGTCAGGCTGTACGTCGTGATCGTTTTGAAATCATTCACGGGCCGCGTCGCCGCGACCTGACGCCACGCCGACTCGACGGCCTCAAACGAAACGCGCAGGAACTTGTTCGCGATGTTTGACAAGATGCCGCTGACCGACAGCGTTGACGGACCAATCGCCATCATCTGCGGGTTGCCATCGTCGGATTCACGGAACGCGGCACGCAGGGCACCGCGCAAATCGCTCTTGACGCTGTCGCCACGCCAGCCGTTGCGTCGGGCACACGCACCGACGAGTTGCAACAGGCCGACGCCGCCACGGAATTGCTTGTGGGCGCTGTCGAGCGTGCGCTCGCCGAAATGCTTCTCGATGTCCTGCAGGCCGGCCGCCTGGCATACCGCGGCCTCGAGGACCTCGTTCGTCATCTGCTCGCCACTCGGCACGGAGATGATCGGGCCGAGGGAGTGATGCTCCTTGAGAAGTTCGTATTCGAACTTCTGCACGGTCCAGTTGGACTTGATCGCACAGTCGCGAAGCATCTCGAAACGCTCGATGCGATCGGGGAAAGCAACGTTGCGGCGAAACTGCTCGGAAGTGAGGTCGCAAATCTGCCGCTGCCGGTCGCTTTCCTTGCGAGCGGCTTCGAGTTCGACTTCGTACGGTGTCTGCGTGCCCGTCGGTGCGACCGCGGCCGGCTTCTTGACGACCGGCTCAGCGATTGGCGGCGTTGCCGTCTCGGCCTTCCACGCAGCTTCGAGGTGCTTTCGCTGCTTCGCGTTCTCGGGGAGATTGATCGCGGCGACATCATAGCCGTTGGCGGCCAACCACTGTTCAAAGTTCATGGCGTTGCTCCTTGGGTGTCGCCGACAGCATCGGCAGCGTTTGCGTTTGCTTCATCATGGGCAGCGTCGAAGCGGAGTTGCGCGTCGGCGCCTTTCCCCCGGTACTCGCGAATTTCACCAGTTCATCCAGCGTCTTGCCAAGCGGCCTGACGCCGTCGATCAGCTTGCGGTCCATCGCATTTTGTGCCGTCCAGACTCCGCCGGTGCGAACGTCGGCGAGCTGCTTGTCCGTCAGCCCTCGGCCGCGCTTCACCGCGCCATCGAATGCCGTTTGCGACTCATCGGTGATCTGCTGCAGATGAGCCCGCTGCTCTTCCGTCAGCGGAGTTCCCTTCGCGCCTGCGCCCTTGAGCGGGCCTGTAGCGAAACGATGGACCTTGATGCCTTCCTTGGCAGCGGCCTCGCTCATGTCGTACACGACCATGAACGTACCGATGGATCCGATTTGAGCCGTCGGCGAGTTCGCAAAAATCTGGCTCGCCTGG
>DASRSQ010000046.1:0-10747 GCA_035656475.1 Gemmataceae bacterium
CGCTACCCCCACCAATCGCTGCGCTCATGGTGGGGCTTGGTTGAGGTCATGAGTCAACGCCATCCACTACCTGTCGAAGGCGCGGCGCCGGAATCGCCGCCTCCTGCGCCGACCGCTCCGTCGGCTCCGAAGCCGCCGCTCGAGGCCCCGCTCACGATCGAGCAGATATCGACCGTGAAAGAGCGCATCGTCGAGGCGCTTCACAAATGCTTCGATCCGGAGATTCCGGTCAACATCTACGAACTGGGCCTGATCTACGACATCACGATCGCGCCGGATGGCGCCGTGCACGTCAACATGACGCTGACTTCGCCGGGTTGTCCGGTTGCGGGAACGTTGCCGGGCGATGTGCAGCGGCGCATCCTGGTGCTCGACAATGTGACGTCGGTGAAGGTCGATGTCGTGTGGGAGCCGCAGTGGACGCCGGCGCGCATGTCAGAAGCGGCAAAATTGCAGCTCGGTATTGACGAATGATCACAGTCCAGCGAAGAATCTCCCGCCTCCACTTGCAACTCCCCCCGGCTCTGTCGCATAATGAAACTGTGGCGAAAATTGGGTCCGGTCATCCAGCCCGCCTTCTTCTTCCAACGAAATGGATCACTGCCATGATGTACCGATCGTTGTTTGGAGTGTTTGCCGCGGTCGCCGTGATCGCCTTCGGCGCGGTGGACGCCAGTGCCCAGGGGGTTCGCTTCGGTCCGTCTTACGGCTTCGGTTACTACGGCAATAACAACATGTTCTGGGGCCCGTACACGTTGCCGGCCTACGGCTGGTATTACAATCCGTACGTGGCGCCGTTCCCGGGCTACAACATCTTGCCGCCGCCTTTCGCGACCTATCGCATGGTGTATGGCTACGACGTGTACGAATCGCCGTACAACTCCGACCTCAACAATCGGCGTCGCGATACCGTGCAGCTCAATTACTTGCCGCAGAAGCGGGACTCGCTGTATCCGGCGGTGCCGTTCCCTCGCAACGAGACCGCGGTGGTTGGTGCAAGTCCGAATGCCAACGTCTTCACCTTCGACGTGACCGTACCGACGGCTGACGCGACCGTGCTGGTCGGAGGCACCGCGACCAAGCAAACGGGCCTGGTGCGCACGTTCCAGACGCCGGCGCTGGTCGCGGACAAGCGATACACCTATACCGTGGAAGCTCGCTGGACCGACAACACCGGCAAGCAGCAGGCGCAGACGACGACCTTCGACTTCCTGCTGGGTGAACCGACGCGGCACATCGTGTTTCCGTTACCAACGAAATAGTGCACCTGGAGCAATAAATGTCTGGCAAAGACGATCATTGGCAGGAACTGGCGGACCTGCTTGGGCTGCCCGAAGGGGAGAAACCAGCGGCCGCTTCGAGTCCGAAAGAACCGCCCCCCCCGGTTGCCCCGGCGCCGCGCGAGCTTGACGAAGATCGCCCGGCGGCACACGTGGAGGAAGAGCAGCCGCGTCTGGAGCCGATGGACGAAGACGCGCTGGTCCATGAAGCCGAATTTGACGACCTCGCCGATGAAACGATCCTCGACGAGCCGCCGCTCCCGGACGAGATCCCGGATGAGGAGCAGCCGTTCGAGAGCGAGATCAGCGAGAGCGCGGCCGAGTTCGCCGGCACGGATTCATCTCCGCCGACCGAGGAGGACCGTCCGAAGCGGCGGCGGCGCCGACGGCGCGGTCGCCGTGGTGGTGGCGGACGCGAGGGGGAGGAGCGAGGCGAACGCTCGCAAGAGCCCCGTCGTCAAGCGGAGCCGCAGCAGCGCGGCAGCCGTGGCGATGGACGCCGCGATGAGCAACGCCAGCAGCGCGGGGAATCGTCCCGGCGCCAGCCCGAGCCCGAACACGAGCACGAAGAGGAGCAGCAACCCAGGCACGCTCCCGTGATGGACGCAGCGGACGATTTCTCGGACTGGAACGTGCCAAGCTGGCAGGAACTGATTGCGTCCCTGTATCGCCCCGATCGTTAGAAAGAGCAGATAGCGAGCAGATAGCAGGTAGCCAAACCGCATGTTTGGCTGTCTGCTACCGGCTGCCGGCTACCGGCTCTCGAAGGAACAGAACATGGCCGATGCGATCATTGATCTGGTCGGGCCCGAAGAGCTCCCCCTGATCGCAAACCTCTACAACAAGATCTTCCGTCCCACCCGCGATGTCGAGTCCTTCCGTCGACGTTTCCGCGGCCGCTACAACGTGCTCATGTTGATTGCCCGCCTCAACGACCAGCCGGTCGGCTTTTTCATCGGCTTCGAACTGAAGCCGGACAGCTTCTTCTCGTGGTTCTACGGCGTCGTGCCGGAACATCGCCGCGAGGGGATTGCGAGCCAGCTCATGGACGCGGTCCACAGCTGGGCGAAGCAGAACGAGTACGAGACGATCCGCTTCGAGTGCCACAACCAGCATCGCCCGATGTTGCACTTGGCCATCGAGCTCGGCTACGACATCGTCGGCATGCGCTGGGACCAGGACCGCGGCGAGAACCTGGTGATTTTCGAGAAGTCGCTACACGGGTAGTTGCCGCATGCGGCTTCGCTCTCGCTGGGAAGATTCAGCGAACGCAAAGCTGCGCTCACATCTCCACAAAGTTGCGCAGCAACTTCGGCCCTTCCAGTGTTAGAAAGCTCTCCGGATGAAACTGCACGCCATGCAGTGGCCAGCTGCGATGGCGTACGCCCATGATCTCGTTCTCGTCGGTCCAGGCGGTGACGAGGAAATCGGGATTGGTGAAGGTGTCGCGCTTGATGACCAGGCTGTGATAGCGCGTCGCCTCGAATGGGTTGGACATGCCGCGGAAGACGCCCTGGTTATCGTGATGGATCAGCGATACCTTGCCGTGCATGACGCGGTAATTGCGGATCACCTCGCCGCCAAAGCTGTGACCGATGCACTGATGCCCCAGGCAAACGCCGAGCGTCGGCACCGTGGGCGCGAAGCGTTTCAGCACCTCGTTCGAGATCCCCGCCTCGCGCGGCGTGCACGGGCCGGGCGAAATGATGATGTGGCTCGGCTTCAGCGCCTCGATCTCCTGGAGCGAAATCTTGTCGTTGCGATAGACGCGCAAGTCGATGCCAGCGTCCATCTCCCCCAGACGCTGCACGAGGTTGTAGGTGAACGAATCGTAGTTGTCGATGAGGAGGATCATTCGAGTGGCTAGTGGCCAGTGGCTTGTGGCTAGTGGCACTGGCCACTGACCACCAGCCACTCGCCACTAATTCAGCCCTGCTTTTCCGGAATCACCTGGGCGCTGTTGACGTTCTTGTACTTGGAACCTTCGCTTGCTTCGACCTTGACCAGGTATTCTTCCGACGCCGGGATGTCGTACCACGCGCCGTCCTGGAAATCGACGAGCGCCCGGCCGTTGTAGTTGACGGTGACGATGCGGCCAACGATGCCGGCGAAGCGTTTCAGCTCCGGGCGGTTTTCGTTCACCTTGACGTATTGATCGATCCAGTCCTTGCGCAGGTCGTCTTGCTTTTCGAAGCGGTCCATGGAGTGCGGCCTCTGGTCAGGTTTGTTGGCATTATACAGCCGGACCCGCCGCCCGGACACACACGCACATTCCCACCTCAATTTGTGCCGCAACCGCACACATTTTCAGCGAAAAATGGCGTTTGGACGTTGGCACTGCATTTGCCAATCCTTATGGACCTCTGAATTGACGATTGGGGAGAATTCGCCATGAAGCTCGAAGTGCTTGCGGACGCCGACGGGCTGTTCCACGTCGGATGTGCGGGGGACGTGTCGCTTGCCGAGCTGGAACCGCGCGAGCCGCTGAGTGTTTTGCTCGGGCCAGGATGCTATCGCTATCATTTGCTGCTCAACTTCGACCAGGTCACGTTTCTCGATACGGCAGGAGTGAGCTGGTTGATTCGGGTCAAGCAAGCGTGCGACCGCGCCGGCGGGCGGATGGTGCTTCATTCGGTCCCGCCGATCGCGGCCCACCTGCTCCAACTGTTGCGGATGCACGAGGTCTTTGCCATTGGCGAAGATGAGCGCCAGGGCCGCGTGCTGGCGAGTGGAGGCGCGCCATGAGTGCTGCTGTTGACGCCTTTCGCATTGAGGTCGACGGGTTCAGCCCGGAGGCAGCGGTCCGTCGGCTCCTCGAACACGCTGCGCGTTTGCAAGCGAGCGATCTGTTTCTTCTGGCCGGCGCCAACGAGATGACTATCTCGGTGCGACATCTAGGCGTGATGCGCATCATTGCGACCGTGTCGAGCGATTTCGGCAAACACTGCAAGGCTCACATCCAGGCGATGGCGGACATGAATCTCGCCGACCATCGCAAGCCGCACGACGGACGCTGGCTGTTCGAATCCAACGGTCAGCACATCGATCTGCGAATCAGCTCCTTGCCGACGCTGCACGGCGAAGACCTCGCGCTGCGTCTGCTGGTGCGCGAGTCGGTGTTGCTGGACCTCGACAACCTCGGCCTGCGCCGCAAGGAGTACAACCAGCTCATCGAGCTCCTTGCCTGCCCGAGTGGGCTGATCCTGGTCACCGGGCCGACTGGCGCCGGGAAGACGACCACTCTCTACGCGTGCCTGCATCACCTCAACAACGGCGTTCGCAAGATCAACACCATCGAAGATCCAATCGAGTACACGCTCGACGGCATTCGGCAGACGCGAGTCGATGCCAGGCTCGATTTGCAGTTTCCCGAACTCTTGCGTGCCGTGCTGCGGCAGGCGCCGGACGTGATCATGATCGGCGAAATCCGCGACCCCATGACCGCGGAGACCGCGGTGCGAGCGGCCAACAGCGGCCACCTCGTTCTCGCCACGCTGCACGCCCCGATCGGCGTCGGCGCCGTCCAGAGCATGCTTGCCCTCGGCGTCTTGCCTCACTTCCTCGCCAGCTCGCTGCGCGGCGTCATCGCTCAGCGTCTCGTTCGCACTCTGTGCGTGCACTGCCGGGGCAGCATCGAGCTTGGCGAGGTGGCGCCGCATACGTTTGACGAGGTCAAGGATTTGCTTGGGTCCGGCGAAGGCCAATGCCTGTACGTGGCTCGGGGTTGCGTTCGCTGTCAGGCGACTGGGTACGTGGCACGGACTGGTGTTTTCGAGGTGTTGCCGATCAGTCCCGCGATGCGTCGCCTGATCATGGAGCGTCAGCCGACGCCGGTGTTGCGCACGCAGGCGCTGGAGGAAGGTGCGGTCGACATACGCCAGGCGGCAATGCTCCGCGTGGCCCGCGGCGAAACCACCACCGAAGAGGTGCTGCGCGTCATTCCGCCCGAATACCTCGGTCTCGACGACGGCCAGTAGCGGTCGCGGAATCATCGTAGGTCAGGCTTTCAAGCCTGACTTCCCGGCGGTTCCTGGTTCGTCAGGCTAGAAAGCCTGACCTACCTGAGTTGTTCAGCGCGCCGGTTCGCGGATCTGGGCAAGCAGCTCCTTGATCTTCATCTGCCAGTGGAGCGGCTCGCACAAAAGGTCTTTTGTCAGAAAGAAGTCGGCGCCCGCTGCACGCAGCTCGTCCAGCTTCTCCGGCTCACGGTCGGGCGTGAACATCGCGACCGGGGTCTCTGCCAGCATCGGATGGCCGCGCAACCGGCGACACAGGTCCACGCCGCTGATGCCCGGCAAATTCACGTCGAGCAGGATCAGGTCGGCGCCGTGAACGCGTAGATGCTCCCATCCTTCTTCGGCGGTCGGGAACCAGGAGACGGTCAGGCCGTCGCGCTTCGCCAGCTTCTGTATGATCATGCCAACGTCCGGCTGATCCTCGACGAGGACGATGTTCGGCGCGTCGGCCGGTTCGGACTGCACCAGCAGCTTGCGCGAACGCACCGACGACGGCGATTCCTCGGACTTGACCGTCGGTGCCGGCGCCTTGCCGTTTTGCGGCGGGCGCGGCAGCGTGAAGAAGAAGACAGCCCCTCGCCCAAGCTCCGATTCCACCCAGATTCGGCCGCCGTGTCCTTCCACGATCTTCTTGCAGATCGCCAGCCCGACGCCGGTTCCCTCGTATTGCTCGGCTTTGTGCAGCCGGCGAAAGATGTTGAAGATCTGCTGATGGAACGCCGGGTCGATGCCGATGCCATTGTCGCGCACGAAGACGGTAACGCGGGCCGGATCCTCGGCGCACGCAGTCGCGCCGATGACAATCGTCGGCGATTCGTGCTGATTGTACTTGAGGCCGTTGGCGACCAGATTGGTCAAAAGCTGCGTGATGCGCACCGGGTCGCCGGCGACTTCGGGGAGCGAGCCCTCCGTCAGCACGCTCGCCTCCTTGCGTTGAAACAGGCCGACAAGATCCTGCCGCACCGTGGCCACAATTTGGTTCAGGTTGAAGACCTGCGGTTCCCGGGTAATGCGGCCAGCGTGGCCCAGCTGCAACAGATCGTCGATCAATGAGCCTAGACGTCGGCTGGCGCGGATCAGGTGATTGATATACTGGAAGCCGTCAGCGCCAAGCCGGCCGGCGTGTTCCTCTGCCAGCAGATGGCTGTACGCCTGCAAGGTTCGCAAAGGCTCCTTCAAGTCATGCGAGACCACATGCGTGAACGCTTCGAGCTCGCTGTTGATGGTGCGCAGGCGATGATTGGTTCGCTCCAGTTCGCTGCCACGCGAACGCAGCTCGTTGGCCAGCCGATTCTTCTCGCTCATGTCGAGAGCGGCACAACGGCAGCGGACGAACTTGCCGAACTCGTCGTACACCGGCACGGCATGAAGCCAGACGTCCATCGGCGTGCCATGCTTCTTGCGCCATTGCACCTCGCGCTCGCCATCGCGCGGCGGCATGCTCTCTGCAATTGTCACGTAGCTCTTGAGCGTGTCGTTGGGCAGGAGCATAGTGTAGTCGCGGTCTTGCAGTTCGTGGCGGTCGTAGCCGAGCGTTTCGAGCAAGGTATCGTTGAAGGTGACCAGCCGGCCTTCCGTGTTGACGCTGAAATACATGACCGGCGCATTCTGGTACAGCTCGCGATAGCTGAGCTTGAGCCGATGAAGATCCCCCTCGGCGGATCGCATGCGTTTCTTGATCTTGCGGAGCTCGCGGCGGGCCAGGTGCAGTTCCGTCTCCTGCTGCACCACAACGGCGCTCAGATCGACGAATCGGCACACAAAATGTTTGACCCGCTTCGCCCGGTCGCGCTTGGCCCAGATCTCGATGCGCACGTAGACGAGCGACTTCGGCGCAAGTGCCGGCAGCACCTTCGTATCCGATTTCGCCGATCCGTTCCCCTTGGCGTGCGTTCCCGACGCATCAGCGGCCAGAAAACGGCACAGCACCGATTGCACGCTCTGATGCGAACGAGCATCGTTAAACGCCTGGTCCAGGGCGTTGACATCCTCTGGATGCAAGCGATGAAAAACGGGCCGGCCGACGTAATTCGCAGGCTCCGCTTGCAGCAGCCGAGCGAGCGAGCGTGTCACCGCTTGCCAGCGCAGCGCCGGCGTCGCACGGGCGAGGCACGGCTTTGGGTCGAGCGGATGACGCCGCCGTTTGCGAGCCCGCGCGACCTGGTGGCGACTACGTTCTTGTAGAGAGTGGACGTCGTTAAGAATGGCAAGAGACCAGGCAGGCCCGATTTGTGGCGGCGCACTCTTCATGGCAAGCTGTTGCCGAAGGGCAGCGGCATCGCGGCGGTGCAGCAGAGTCATGGCGATCGCAGCGAGGACGCTGGCGGCAATGCCGATGAAGAAGGCGGGTAGGAACGTGATCAGATCGGGCGTATCCGTGGCGAGCGCGAGCGCAGCGAACCACCAGACAAGCCAGGCGCCGACCGCGACGGCCATGCCGATGGCGGTGCACAGCAGCAAATGTTTGAGCGTGGTGCCCATATTCGATCGCAGCGCGCACAAAAAGGGAGCATCCGCTCCCTGTTCCTGCATTCAGTATACCCCACGATTTGGGGGCGTGCGTTATTTTCTTTTATGCCGGCCGCACTTCGTGCGCCGCCAGGGGGAGCGATGGTTGTACGCCTTGCGATGTCGTTTCGACGCGGTGCGCAGGTGTTTCTTTCGCATCATGGCGCGAGATCCTGGTTGGTCATGAGATCGGGTAATCAAGTGAGGTTATGGTCGCGCGCCGGATTTGTCTACGCCAGTTCGGCGTATCAGGATTGCGCACGTTTGACGACATCCGCCGGCATGATGCGGCCATCGTGAAGGGCGCTGGCAACGAGGACGTGCTCGACACCGAGCTGCATGAGGCGGGTGACATCGTCGATGCCACGTACGCCGCCGCCGGCGCAGAGGTGGACGTCCGGATGCACTTCCTTGATGCGCCGGCACAGCGCTTCGGTGCCGGTGCCCGTGCCGACGCCGACGCGGGCCAGGTCGAGAACAATCAGGCGACGTACTCCCAGCGATTCGATCGCCCGGCGGGCGATGCCGAACGGATCGGACGTGTGCCAGCGTTCGATGGCGCCCAGCGCCTTGCCGTCTTTCAGGTCCAGCGAGAAAACCGCACGATCGACGCCCAGACGTCGCACGATGTGGCCGATATCCTCTGGGTCCGCGATGGTTTCCAGGCCGATGATCACGCGGGCCACGTTGGCGATAATCAGCATCTTCAGCGAACGGGCCGATCGGCTGCGAATGCCCGCATCGACCCAGATGCGAAATCCCTCCATTTGCAGTTGGCGATAAACATCGAGATTGGGGACGCCATCGCGGATGGCGTCGAGATCGGCGAGGTAGAATTCGTCGAAGCCGAAGCGCTCGTGCAAGGCCAGAGCGACATCAACTGGCTTTGCCGACGAGGTCAGATTGCTGACAATTGGCTGATAGTCGTCCCGGCGGCCGGCGACGCCGCGGACGATTTGGCCCTGCATCAGGTCGAGAACCGGCAGAATCGGCATTTCAAGAAAATCTGTTTTTCGGCGCACCCGGCAAAAATGCGACCTATGCTTGATGAGACGAATCTCTCTATCGGCGTGATGTCATGGATTCATCGAACCAACCAGCAGGCGACAGCGCGTTTCCCGCGGTCTTCGTCGTGCTCACCACCTTCATCGGCGTGCTCGTCTGGCTTTGCGCTATGCTCGCCAGCCTGCCTCATTATTAGACGACGCTCGTTCCCAAACTCCGTTTGGGAACGCATTCATGGAAACCCCGTTTCGGGTCTTTACCTGTTCTCGGACTTATCTTGCGTCCAGTCGCGTCTACATTCCGTGAAACGGAGTTTCACGATGTGCGTTCCCAAACGGAGTTTGGGAACGAGGTCACGCACAAAAGCAAGACGGCTTGCTGAATCAGCAAGCCGCTTTTTGTCGCGATGTCTTACCCCTGCTGAGCGGCGGGGGCTTGTCGCAGAGCGATGTTGACGAAGCAGTGGACGTGGTCGAGGATGCGGTAGTTCCACACGAAACCGGGGCCTTCGAGACGCCAGAAGTTCCACTTACCCGCTTCGGTGTTGGCATCCTTGAAGAAGCCGAGGTGGATACGATCCATGCCGCCATTGCGGCCGATCAGTTCCATGACCTCGTCGCCGTCTTCGCGGCGGAACGGGTTGAGCAGGTTGCGCATGACGGTCCGCACCAGCGCCTTCTGATCGTTGGTCATGTCGCGATATGCCAGGCCGGGATGGTTGTTGGCGCGGAATTGGACGGAGCCGATCTGCTCGCGCGGCGTGACGTAGCTCGCCATCGTGGCGGTGCGGCGCTGGGCTTCGCTCAGAGCGTCCCACACGGAGTGGACGGCTTGCGTCTGGTAGTACCAGCAGTTGCGCTGGCTGTAGCCGTCGGGGCTGTGGCCGTAGTACATCGGGCCGCCGAAGGCGGTGTCGGGTTCGGAATTGCCGTCGCAGCGGACGGTGAGATGGTGGCCGGAGAAGACCCAGCAGAACTGCTGGTTGCCGGTTGGGTCACCGAAGATGTGGGCGCCGCAGGCGTCGAACGAGCGGCTGGCATCGAAGGTGCCATTGCGGGTGACGCGGCGATAGCCGTCCTCATCGGACGAGATGGCCCGCAGAATGCGCTGATTGAGTTCCTTCTGAGCATTGGTGTAGACGGCGCCGATGTTGTGCCGATTGAGCGAGGCGTTGTACATGCGCAGACGCAATGCCTGGGCATTCGGCCCGGCGCCTTCGTTCCACGGCAACACGACGCGGCCACGCTGTTCGGCAGTCAGGCTGGCATAGAGTTCGCGGACCAGGGCTTCCGCCGGTCGGGCTTGACGCTGGGCGGCGGGCTGGGCCGGTGTCGCGGCGGGCTGGGCGAGCACCGATTGCGGGACCAGTTGCAGGCCAGCCAGGGTCACCGCCGTGCCGCTGGCGGCCATGAGAAATTCGCGGCGTCCGACGCTATTCGGGTCGGCGCATTCGGGGCATTCAACCTTCGTTTGCTCGTTCATGCCGTCTCTCCTGATGGGGTGGTGGCGGGATCGTCTACTATTCGGGATGGTGTATCATCCTCAACCTGTTGACGGCTGTCAAGTCGCCAGTATTTTTTCATTTCTTCGCAAAAGGTCATTTCCTCCGCTCTCTTGCTCCCCTTGATCGACTTGCTACAATGAAGTGACGACTTTACCGACGTCTAACCTGAGCCTCCCATGAAAAAAGAAATCCATCCCAAGTACGAAGAAGCTACCGTCAAGTGCGGTTGCGGTAACGAGTTCAAGACCCGCAGCACCAAGAAGAACATCACGGTCGAAATCTGCTCGATGTGCCATCCGTTCTTCACCGGCAAGATGAAGTTCGTTGACACCACGGGCCGCGTCGAGAAGTTCCAGAAGAAGTACAACTGGGACAAACGCAAGAAAGCCGACGAAGCCAAGGCGACGTCCGACGCCAAGTAGCCCCTCTCCCAT
>DASRSQ010000047.1:0-1975 GCA_035656475.1 Gemmataceae bacterium
TCGCATCACATTGAAACGCGCCACGATCGCCATTGCAATTGGATTCAACCGATGTGGGCGTGGCGTGCGCTAAACCGCCGAGCGGACGATTTTGACGCTTGTCTGAAAACACGTCATTTTACCAGATCCAGAAACGCCTTCGCGAAACGCGGCCCGCGCGCTTCGTCTTCGTGCCGGAAATACAGGTATACGTCGTCCCAATCTTGCTCGCGGATCTGCTTCAACCAGGCTTTCAGTTCCGCGTCGCTGTACTCGGGGCGGCGCAGCCGCAGACAGCCCCAGCCCGCGGTTGCGACGAACGGCACCTTGAGATCGTCGCTCTCGTCGGCGATGCACAGCGCGACGCCGCTCTTGCGCAAGAGCGCGAAGACTTCGTCGTCGAACCAGGATGCGTGCCGAAATTCGAACGCGGCTCGACACGTCTTCGGCATCTGTTCGAGAAACGCGCTCAGGCGCGGCACGTCCTTCTTGAAGTTGGGCGGCAATTGAAAGAGCAGCGGCCCGAGCCTTGCCTTCAGCTTGACGGCAACGTCGGTGAAGTACGCGAGGGCATCGCCGGCGTCAATCAGGCGTTTGCGATGCGTGATTTGCTCGGGCGCCTTGAGCGCGAACTGAAACTCGGCCGGCACCTGGTCAGCCCAGTTCTGCAGCACCGACTCCGTCGGCATCCGGCGAAACGTGTAGTTGATCTCGACCGTCTGAAAATGCTGCCCGTAATACCCGAGCATCTTCTTGGCCGCGAGCTTCTCGGGATAGAACGAGCCCTTCCATTCCTTGTAGGAGTAACCGCTCGTGCCGACGTAGAAATTCATGTCACTTCACTCGCTGCAGCCAGACGCTCAGCACGCCTGCGACTTGTTCCATGCTTTCTGGCGAGCAATTCTCGGGGTTGTCGCTCAGCTTGTGCCAGTGCGGGTAGTCGAAGTCGATGATGTCGATGGCGGGGATGCCGACGCGCTGCAGAGCCAGGTGGTCGTCCTGCACTTCGTGGCCCCAGTCGAAGATGAAGGCCTTCGCGTTCTGCTCGCGGGCGATGCCGTAGATCTGTTTGCACAGTTCGGGATAATATTTGTACGAATGCACCTCGACGGGCAGACGCAGGTTCTTGCCCGCGGTCATGTCGAGCAGGATGGCGGCGGCATATTCGCAGCGATTCTTGTCCGTTTTCCACGTCTTGGCAAAGTGCTCGGAGCCGATGAAATAGCGGTCCTTGTTCTGGCCTTTGGTTTGCCAGATGTATTCTTCGCCGTCGAAGAGAACGAAATCGACGCCGACGTTGGTCTTGAGATCCTTCATGTGGTTGCCGAGTTCCATGAGCATGGCGACGCCGGAGCCGCCGTCGTTGGCGCTCAGGAACGGCTTGCGCCAGTCGCGCGGGTCGGGCTCCTGGTCGGCGATCGGACGCGTGTCATAGTGCGAGCACAGGATCACTCGGCGTTTCTTCTCGGGGAGGAACGACACGATGATGTTCGTGAACTCGACCTCTCCCTTGACGCTGTTCTGCCTGGCCTTGAAGGTCTGGAAGGTGACCTTGGCGCCGAGATCCTCGAAGTGTTTCTTGACGAGTTCCTGCTGCTTCTGCATCTGTTTGGTGCCGCTCATGCGTGGGCCGATTTCGCAGATTGCGCGGAGATATTTGAAGGCGCGCTTGCCATCGAACGCGACCGGCTTGACGGCGGCGCCGCCGGGCTGGGTGCGGTCGCTGCCGAACCCGCCTTGCTGTTCCTCTTCGCCCGGCAGCTCGGGCAGCTCATTCGGTGCGAGATCGATGCGGTCCTTGCCCTTGGCGGAGTTGGTGGCGAAACCTTCCGTGTAGACCAGGTACATGATCCCAACTCCGGCAAACAGAATCGCGGCAAACGTGACGGCGCCTTTCATGATCGACTCCTTCCATGCACAAGCGTCTACTCCCTTATACGCTAGTTTGCCGATGGTGTCCATATTGCTACGCCGGTCCCGCCGCTTGCGGCTTAGC
>DASRSQ010000048.1:0-19358 GCA_035656475.1 Gemmataceae bacterium
CGGTTGCGAGGCATGCGTCGAGGTGTGCCCGGTCGATTGCATCTACAAGGTGCCGGGTTCGGAGCTGGCGACGCTGCAGAGCTTCGTTGACATCGACATCGAACGCTGCATCGGCTGCGACCTGTGCGAACGCTGGTGCCCCTGGGACGCGATCGAGATGGTGAAGCCGACCGAGATCGCCGACGCCGTCGCCGTCAAGGGCGGCCCACCGGACTACGTCGCGGCCAATCAGGACAAGCTGAACGCAGTGGCGAAATCGATCCAGGATCTGGCGTTTGAACAGGCAGCAGCGAAAAAGTAAACACGACCTCGTTCCCACGCTCCGCGTGGGAACGCACTGTTTCGCGACGCTCCTGCGTTGCGCGGCGGTCGTCTCGCAAATGGCGCAATGCAACTGCAAGTGATCCTGTCCGCACCGCGGGAGCGGTGCGAAGCAGTATGTTCCCACGCAGAAGAGCGTGGGAACAAGGGAGATTTCGCATGAACCGACGAACGTTCCTTCGTGGTGTTGGCGTCTCCATGGCCTTGCCCTGGCTCGAATCGCTGACCTCCTGGGGCCAGACCGCGAACGGCGCTCAGGCCCCCGTCCGGCTCGCGGTCCTGTTCGCGGGCAACGGCTTCCATGCACGCGAATGGTGGGCGCGCGGCGAAGGCCGTGCAATGGAGCTTGGCCGCGTGCTCACGCCGCTCGCCGACTTCCGCGAGAAGATGCTGTTCATCAGCGGTCTCTACAACGCCGAGGCCCAGCGCGGCAACATCCATAGCTCCCAGACCGGCAACCTCCTCTCCGGCGCTCCGCTTGCCCCCGGCGGCGAAATCCGTTCCGGCACCAGCTTCGATCAGCTCGCCGCCCAGCGCATCGGCCGCGATACCAAGGTGCCAAGCCTGGTCCTGGCGTGCGAGCCGGCCAATGGGTCCGTGCACAAGAATTACTCGATGATCTACAGCTCGCACATCTCGTGGTCGTCGCCGACCACGCCGACGCCGCTCGAGTTGTACCCCGCCCTGGCGTTCGATCAGCTCTTCCGCGACGAAGCAGGCCGCGGCGATCGCAGCGTCCTCGACGCGGTGCTCGCCGACGCGCGCGATGTGCGACGTGGCATCAGCACCAACGATCAACGCAAGCTCGACGAATATCTCGATTCGGTGCGCGAAGTCGAGCAACGCATCGAACGAGCCGGCAAACGCGGTGAACTCCAGGGCTGGCGGCCCACGCTCGATCGGCCCAACATGCCTCGCCCCGCCGATGGCATCCCGCAGAACATTTCCGAGCACATGCGGCTCATGTGCGACATCCTCGTCCTCGCCTTCCAGACCGACACGACGCGCGTCTGCACGCTCAAGCTCAACAACGACCATTCGAGCCTGCGGTTCCCGCATCTGCGCATCGACTACATGATCCACCATCTGCTTTCGCATTCCGACACGGCCGATTGGCTGCGCGTCAATCAGTTCTTCGTCGAACAGGTCGCCTACATCGCGCGTCGCCTCGATGCGATCCGCGAAGGCGAACGCACGCTGCTCGATAACTCGATGCTGTTGTTCTGCTCGAGCATGATGAGCGGCCATCACGACGCCAGTCAGCTGCCGGCGGTCCTCGTCGGCCGCGGCGGCGGCCGGATTCAGGGAGGCCGCGTCCTCAATTATCGCAACAACGCGAATCGTCAGATGTGCCGACTTTACCTGTCAATGCTCGATAAATTGGGCATTCGGCCGGGCCGATTCGGCGATGCAACCGAGCCGCTCGCGGAGGTGTGAAAGGGCTTCTCATCACGTTTATTGGCGGCCTTGCTTTCGCCGAAACGGCCAGCTAACATGAATTTTGTCCTGTCCGAAGGTGCCAGTGACTGGGCGACGCTGGTGCTGGAGGACAGGACATTTTTTTGCGCCGCTTGCGGCTTCGCGCTTGCCGAATTCATTCTGCGAGCGCGAAATCGCCAGCGGCGCATTCATGCGCTCACCGCGCAAAACCAGATACGCGGGATGCCGTAGGTGGTGACGTCGAGCTTGGTGCGCACGTTGCCGCGGAAGATATCGAGGGTCTTGGTGGAGATGCCGAGCTTCTTGGCGATGTCTTTCTGCGCGACTCCGAGGGCGATCAATTCGGCGACTTGCCTTTCGCGTGGCGTTAAGGATTCGATGAGGGCCTTGGCGTGGGCGGGATTAAGGTTATAGATATTGCTGTGAATCGATTTTTTGGCAGTGGTCTTGGCCATGCTTGGGATCCTTTCGTGCTGGCATTCGTGGCTGCGTGCAGGGTGTTCCGGACCCTGCGGGAAAAGATCGGCAGACGGGAATTCTATTTCCATGTCGAATCGCCGTCCAGCGACCGTATACGGAAATTTACCCAGTTTCGTTTCTACATTCATCGTACTTGCGTTGACGCCGATCACGCAGGCGCAGGCGCTCAAGGCGCCGCCCGGATTTGAGGTTGTCGAATTTGCCGACGGCAAACTGGCCAACGACATCCAAGTAATGACGATCGACCCGAAGGGGCGCATCGTCGTCGCCGGCCGGGGTTACATCCGCATCCTGGTCGACGACGATGGCGACGGCCGGGCCGACCGGGCGCTGGACTTCGCCGCGACGCCGAAGGACGGCGCGATGGGCATGCTGTGGGAAGGCGACACGCTCTACGTCACCGGCGACGGCGGCCTGCGCTCGTTCACCAGCAAGACCGGCGACAAGGCTGACGGCCCGAGCAAGCTGATCCGCGCCATCAAGACCGGCGGCGAACACAGCGCCCACGCGATCCAGCGCGGCCCCGATGGCTGGCTCTACGTGCTCTGCGGCAACAACGCCGGCATCGACAGATCCTACGCGGAATTACCTACCTCGCCAATCAAGGAGCCCATCGCCGGTTGCGTGTTGCGATTTTCGCCTGAGGGCAGCAAATGCGAGATTGTCGCTCACGGCTTCCGCAACCCCTACGCGTTCGACTTCAACCTCAACGGCGATCTCTTCACCTTCGACTCCGACAACGAACGCTGCGTCAGCCTGCCCTGGTACGAGCCGACGCGGTTCTACCACGTCATCGAGGGCCGCCATTACGGCTGGCTGAACCCGCAACGCGCCATCACCTGGCGGCGCCCGCCGTACTTCTGCGATGTCGTTGCTCCGGCCGCCACGCTCGGCCGCGGCTCGCCGACAGGCGTCGCCTGCTATCGGCACAACCAGTTTCCGCCCGAGTTCCACGGCGGCTTCTTTCTGTGCGACTGGACCTTTGGCAAGGTCCATTTCGCCGAGCTAAGGCGCGAGGACAGCACCTACACCGCCAAGACGCGCGTCTTCCTCGAATCGCTCGGCGACAACGGCTTCGCGCCGACCTCGTGCGTCGTCCATCCGCAGACGGGCGATCTCTATGTCAGCATCGGCGGTCGCGGCACGCGCGGCGCCGTCTATCGCATCCGCCACTCCGAGCGGTTCAAGGCGATGCAGGCCAAGCTCACGCCATTGCCGATGGCAAAGCGTCCGCTCGACTGGAATGATGCCGTGAAGAAGGAGTATGAGACGAAGATCCGTTCGAAGTCGGGGGCCGATCAACTGCGCGCGTTGCAAATCGCGCGTCGGCAACAATCATTTCTCGGCCAGAAGGACGTGACCAGTCCGTTCGAGAGCACGGTCTATTACGATGATCTCGTCGTGCGCAACGCCCAGGCCGACCTGATCGCGGATTTGCTCAAGCAGGTGACGCCGCGACAGGCCGTCGCGCTCAAGGCTGCCTTCCTCGAGAACGATCAGCCCGGCTCCGCGCTGCACATCGGCCTCGGCATCCTGCACGCCGATCCACGCATCACGCTGAATCGCGGCCTGTTTCTCTTGCGCCGCAGCAAGATCATCGAACGCCGCATCGAAGGCATCCGCATGGTGCAACTCGGCCTCGGCGATATCGGTGACAAGAAATCGATCGGCACTCTCTGGGAAGGCTACTCGCCCAGAGCAGACATCTCGGACACGACAACCGCCAAGATCCTCGCGCCGATGTTCCCGTCGCCGAATGTGACGCTCGATCGCGAACTGGCGCGCACGCTCGGCATGCTCGGTCACGACGATGCGGCGCTGCGTGGACGCATCCTCGCGAAGTGCGGCCCCGATTCGACGCCGATGGACGACATTCATTACCTTGCATGCTACGCGCGCCTCGCCGGCAAGCGCGATGCCAAGGAAACAACAGCGGTGGCGACGGCGCTGCTCGACCTCGATCGCAAAATCCGAGACGGCAAGCTGAACCGCGATTCGAACTGGCCGCTGCGCGTCCGCGAGCTGTACGTCGGCCTCGCGGACAAGGATCCCGCTCTGCACGAGGCGATGGTTGCCCACGCATCCTTCGGACGGCCGGATCATGCGCTTTTCGCGGGCGTTGCCGGCTTTCCGAAAGCGCGAGCCGCCCGCGTCTTTTTCGGGCGCTGGCAGCGCGACAAGGATTTTGCGTTGACGAGCAACATCGTGCAACTGTTTGACGTTCTGCCCGCGGACACAGTATTGCCAACAGTGCGGTCCCGTTGGGGCGAGACCGGGCAGGAGACCTCGTTCTTGCCGCTGCTCGCGAAGAAGCCGATCGTCGCCGATCGCGCGCGATTTGTCGATGGGCTCAATTCGCCGCAAGGCGCGATCATCGAGGCATGCGTGCGCGGCCTCGACGTGCTGGATGCGAAGACCGACGCAAGTGAATCATTCGCCCTCATCCGGGCCCTGCATCGCAGTTCCGACAAACAGGCGGAGCTGCGCACGACACTGGCAAGCCGATTGCAAAAGACAACCGGGCAATCGTTCGGCGTTGATAGCAAGCGCTGGACCGCCTGGCTGCAAAAACAGCATCCAGAGTTCGGCGTGCGTCTTGCCAACCCGGATGGCGTCGACGTCGCGAAGTGGGACAAGCGGTTTGCGGGGTTCGACTGGGACAAGGGCAACGCCGACGCGGGCCGCACCGTGTTCACCAGGGCGAGCTGCGTCAATTGCCACGGCGGTTCGCAAGCGGTCGGCCCGGACCTCGTCGGCGTCACGAAGCGTTTTTCGCGCGCCGACCTCTTGACCGCGATCCTGCAACCATCAAAGGATGTGCCGGCACGCTACCAGACGACGCTCGTCGAAACGCAAGATGGCAAAACATACCAGGGCATCATCATCTATGATGCCGTCGATAACCTGATCCTGCAAACCGGGGCGGCGACGACGATTCGTGTCGATGGGTCGAAGATCGTGGGCCGAAGTGTCAGTGCTCAATCGCTGATGCCGACGGGCTTGCTCGATGCGCTATCGGATCGGGAGATTGTTGATCTCATCGCGTATCTGCGATCGCGATGACCCCCGGGGCCTGGCGGACGATAACTGCCATCTCGCACAAACCCATCGGCCGTCGTTCTACCATCCGCAAGTGCGGCGGCAGGTGCAGCTTCAACGTCTCCGGTGAATTGCGATGGCCGAACAGCACGATCGTGCGTGGCTGCTGTTCGAGCGCGCGCACCAGCGCATCGATGTCTTTGCTGCGATAACTTTGAAAGTCCGACCGTCCCACGTAGAACGCGACCGAATCGACATTGCGCGGAAAGCAAATCACCGGCACATTCTCCACGCACGCAGAGCATGCATTCATCGATGATCGCTCGCGTGCATATTTCGGGATCACGACATAGTGCGAGCACGCCAGCAGCAGCCAGCAACCGACCGTGGCGCCGATCATCCAGCGCGAACGATGCCAGTCGGTGCGGGCGACGAAGCAACCGAGCGCCAGGCAGAACGGCGGAAATGCTGGGAGGATGTACGTCGGCAGTTTGCTGCCGGCCAGCGAGAAGAAGAAGACGCACCACGTCCCGGCGAGCAGCAGGTATCCCAGGGCCGGGCAACGCTGCTGCGACTCCGCCGCGTTCGTCGATGTCAGGAATCGCCACAACGGTCGGGCGAAGGAGAGCGTCGGCAGCAGTCCGAAGAGCAGAATCGGCACATAGAACCACACGGGCCGCACGTGATCGAACGGCTCGACGAAGCGTTCGACGTTGTGCTGCCAAAGGAAGTAGCGCACGAACTCGGGACGCTGCCAGCAGACGGCCGTGTACCACGGCAAGTTGATGGCCACGACGACCATGCCAAATCCGAGCCAGCCACGCCACGAGATCGGCGCCGATGCCACGAGTCGCCGCTGCGTCCACAGCGGGATCAGCGTCAGCACCATGGCAACGGGCCCCTTCGTCAGCACGCCGAGACCGCACGCGATCGCCGCGGCGCACCACCAACCCGTCTTCAGTCGAGTGTCTGCCTGCCCGAGATATGCGGCCAGGAGCGCGAGCGTGATCCAGAAGGTCAGCACACCATCGAGCACGAGCAAGCGGCCAACGCCGAGAAAGATTGGCGACACGGTCAATAACAGCGCCCCCCAGCATGCCGAGCGCTCGCCGACCATGCGTCGGCCAAGCAAATAGATCAGCAATACCGTCCCTTGCATCGAGAGCGCCGGAATCAGTCGCGCGGCCCAATCGTGGTAGCCGAAAAGCGTATACGAAAGCATGACCAGCCAGTAGAAGAGCGGCGGCTTGTCGAGATATGGGCCCCCCTGCAGCGTCGGCACAATCCATTCGCCCGCCGTCAACATCTCACGCGGAATCTGCGCGTAGCGTCCCTCGTCCGGCTCGAACAGCGGAAAGGCCATGCACGGATAGAGCAAGAGCCCCGACACGACAACAATCGCAGCGAGCGGCGCGGCGCGCAATACCGTCGCCGGCGGTGTCGATCCCGCGAACAAGACGTGCGTCCACAGCGTCGGCAGCCAGCCGAGCAGATGCGTCGGCGTTTCGACGGTCGTCGATTTCACGCTGACACTGGGTGACGTCGTTCGCGGCGGCGTTGCGACTTCCTGCACGAGCTCGGCCTCCTTGCGGTAAAGCGATGCCGACAAGGTGCCAAATGTGAGGCGAGCGTGTCAATGCGGGATCTTGTGAAAGCCCCCGATTCCAGGTACATTAGACACATCCGCATGACCGCCTGCCTTCGTTTTTTCCAGGAGATTCTCTCCATGTTGCGTCGCTTGATTGCGTTCATCGCTTGCTTGCTTGTCCCGTCTCTGCTTGCCGCCCAAGAGCCGAAGAAGACGATCGAATTCAATCGCGATATTCGGCCAATTCTGTCCAATCACTGCTTCGTCTGCCATGGGCCCGACAACAATCTGCGCAAGGCGAAGCTTCGGCTCGATGACGAGAAGGACGCGCACAAGAAGGTCATCAGCAAAGGCAATCCGCTCACGAGCGAGATGTTTCGCCGGATGGTGACGGACGATCCCGATGAGAAGATGCCGCCGGCGAAGACGAACAAGGTGATGACGAAGAAGGAAATCGACCTGATCTACGCGTGGATCGAGCAAGGGGCGAAGTACGAGCCGCACTGGTCGTTGATCGCGCCGCGGAAGCATGCGTTGCCAACGGTCAAGAATCCGGCGTGGGTGAAGAACGACATTGATCGATTCGTCCTTGCAAAGCTGGAGGCGGAAGGCTTGCAGCCGGCGCCGGAAGCCGACCGGCGCACGCTGATCCGTCGGCTGTCATTCGATCTGATTGGCCTGCCACCGACGCCGGAGCAGGTCGATGCGTTCGTCGCGGACAAGGCGCCGGATGCTTATGAGAAAGTCGTCAATCGTCTGCTCAAGTCGAAGCACTTCGGCGAGCGCATGGCGGTTCACTGGCTCGACATCGTGCGCTACGCCGACACCGCGGGCTATCACAGCGACAACGATCGCAGCGTCTGGCTGTATCGCGACTGGGTCATCGACGCATTCAATTCAAACATGCCGTTCCGCGAGTTCGCGGTCGAGCAGATCGCGGGCGACCTGTTGCCGAAGGCGACCAATGAACAAAAGATCGCATCGGGGCACAATCGGCTGTTGCAGACGACCGAAGAAGGGGGCGGGCAGGCCAAGGAATACACCGCGAAGTATGCTGCCGACCGCGTCCGCAATTTCTCGACCGCCTGGCTCGGCCTGACGCTCGGCTGTACCGAGTGCCACGATCACAAGTACGATCCGTTTACGACCAAGGAGTTCTACAAGCTGGCCGCGTTTTTCGCCGACGTCCAGGAGACGCCGATCGGCCGGCAAGCGCAGACGTCGATCATGACGAATGCCCAGCAGGAGCAAATCAAGAAGCTGGACGGCGAGATAGCCGAACTGCAGAAGAAAATAGCGGGTGGTCCGAAAGAAGAAGTGAAAGCGCTGCAGGCGAAGGTAAGCGGGCTACAGAAGCAGAAGACCGAATTGTCGAAGAAGGTGCCGAGCACGTTGATCACGACCGCCGTCGCGCCTCGCATGGTGCGTGTCCTCAAGCGTGGCAACTGGCTGGACGACTCGGGCGAGATCGTTGCGCCGGATGTGCCGGCCGCGTTGAATCACCTGAAGCTCGACAAGGCAAAGCAACGCGCGAATCGCCTCGATCTCGCGAACTGGCTCGTCGATCGCGACAATCCGCTGGCCGCCCGTGTCTTCGTCAATCGCCTGTGGATGCTCTATTTCGGCCAGGGCATCGTCAAGACCGCGGACGACTTCGGCGCTCTCGGCGCCTGGCCAAGCCATCCGGAGCTGCTCGACTGGCTCGCCCTCGACTTCGAAGCCAACGGCGGCGACATCAAGCGTTCGATCAAGCAGATCGTGATGTCGGCGACGTATCGCCAATCCTCGAAGGGAACGCCGGAGCTGCGGCAGCGCGACCCGTATAACCAGCTGCTCGCCCGGCAGGGGCGCTTCCGCCTGGAGGCCGAGTTCGTGCGCGACAATGCCCTCGCGATCAGCGGCCTTCTCGTGCCGAAGCTTGGCGGCCCAAGCGTCAAGCCGTATCAACCCGCGGGCTACTGGAAGTTCCTCAATTTCCCGACGCGCGAATGGGCCAGCGACAAGGGCGAGAATCAGTATCGCCGCGGCCTGTACACGCACTGGCAGCGCACGTTCCTGCAGCCGAGCCTGCTGGCGTTCGATGCGTCGACGCGCGAGGAGTGTACGGTCGAACGGCCGCGTTCGAACACGCCGCAGCAGGCCCTGGTGCTCCTGAACGATCCGACGTATGTGGAGGCGTCGCGTGTCTTCGCGGAGAAAATCGTGCAGTCGAGCAAGAAGACGTCGGACCGCATCAACGTGGCGTTCAAGCTCGCCCTGCAGCGCGACGCCGACGCCGCCGAGATCGCGGTCCTGACCAAGCTGTACGTCAAACATCGCAGCCACTACGATGCGAACCCGAAGGACGCCCAGGCGATTCTCGGCGTTGGCTTCGCGCCGGCCGCGCGGGAGGTGTCGGCTACGGAGTTGGCCGCATGGACATCGATCGCGCGAACCATCTTGAATTTGCACGAGACGATTACGCGGAATTAGCACGGCGAGTTTGAAAGGATCTACTATGGTCACGGTCAACATCGAAATCTCCGATGCGATGAAGCAACATATTGACTCTCGGATCGGCCCCGGGAAGTTTAAAGATGCCAGCGCATACGCGCAATGGCTAATCACCGAAGACATGGAAACTCAGGACGTGGAGTTCTCTCGCGAAGAAAGAGAACATGTTGAAAAGCTGCTGGTGCAATCGATGCAATCCCTGGATGAGGGTAAGGCGGAGCCAGTTCGCGAGGGTGAATTCGAGGAATTAGCAAAACGTCTGATTGAACAACATGAACGAAAGCAAGCGTCATGAGCGTTGCCCTGCTTCGATCGCCCGAGTCACATGACGATGTTGCCGCGGTGGTCCAGTATTATTTGGCGCAACATACAACTGCTACGGCTGTGCGATTCGCCCAGGCCGTTGACGCAACGCTTGAGTGGATCGCCTTGTTTCCGGAATCAGGCCCAGTCTTTGAATCGGAGAATCCTACTTTACAAGGGATCCGCTTCCGAAGTGTTCGCGGCTTTCCGAGTTTTCTCGTCTTTTACCGGATGGTTGAACAAGGCGTATATGTAATGCGCATTGTGGATGGCCGAAGAGATCTGACGCGGGTACTCACCGGAAAATGAATGGAATCCGAAAGTTGCGCGACAGAGCTTCATGCCTGCTGGCTCACAACATAGTGGACGAACCACACGACCACTGCGAGCGGAGCGGTATACGCGGTTGCCCAGACGAGGCTCCAGGCCAGCGAACGGCCGAGTCGCCCGGGACAGCGGTGGCGATCGTTGATGACCGCTGCCAACATACCGCGAGCGCCGACGTAAAGAAGGAACAGGACCAATGGAATGGCGATCTCGATGAGGAACCAGAGGGCAAAGAATCCGACCACCAGAACGAGGAGGAGTGCCAGAAGGGCGAGACAGCCTTCGCCTTCCACCGGGCCAATCCACTGCAGGCCGTCCAACCAACTACCGCAGCTTTCTCGCTTGCGGATGTCGAGCGGGTCGGCCGGTTTCTGCTCGCCCTTCAGGACGTTCAACCAGTTGCGTGGCTCGCCGAGTCGATGATCGTCGGTGACGCGCTGGCCGCGATAGAGGAGCACGGCAAGGACAATCAGCCAGCCAAGCCACCAGATGGCCAGGACGATTTCAAAATCGATCCACAACGGCAACCGAACGACGCCGGGGATCAACAAGCCGGTGGCAAGGAAAAAGATTACGAGGCAGGCGGCACTCGCCTTGCCGGACAGACGCGGCAGTCGGAGCATGCGGCCGAGGCGCGATGGTTGATCGGAGGGCGTTTCGGGCGTGGGGCGTTCACTCACGATGTTGGCTCCGGGCGAATGACATTATTTTCCATCAGAAGCGGTATCTGTCAACGGAGGGGCCTGTGGAATGTGAATTCTGCCAGGAATTCCGTGAAGACATTGAGATTCACTGTTCGAAGGTGTTAGATGATTTGATTACAAAGGCCGCCGCCGCGGTGGCGAGTGGAAGAATGATTGTGGTCACAGGCGACCTTCAGTGGTTTGATACGATGGAATGCGATTTGAAATGCGCGAGATGTTCGAAGCGATTTGAACTGATCTGCGAAACGTATCACGGCAGCGGCACATGGCGCACAATATGAGGTGCCTGCATGCTCCCCGCGAATGAAGACCTGGATCGCCGCCGCAAGGTCTGGAACGCGTTCGCGGGGCCGTTTGTTGACTTCACCCAGGATGAAGGAACATTGGCGGAAGACTATCGCCGAATTGGAGCGTTGATTGTTGAATTGGGATATTCGGATGACGATGCGCGAAGAATTTTCTGGACAGAAGTAGTGCCAGCAATCGAAAGCATGTGGTTGCGGATCAATGTGGACAATCCCGACTGGCTGGAAGATCGCATCGTGCATCCAAGAAGTCTGCGGTTTTATTTGAAGTGTTTGTTGTTCCCGCCATGGATTGGAATTGACTGGGGCTACTGGCGTGAAATCAAGCGTGGAATCAAAGCCGCGCGCGATTTGAAGGAAAGGCCTGCTTCCGAACCGTTCGAATCAATCGAGGACTGGATCCATGAACCCAAATAACTCGCTCACCCGCCGCACCTTCCTCCGCCACACCGCCGCCGGCATGGGACTCGCCGCGCTCGCAACGCTGTCGGACGCGCAGCAGCCCGGCGCGATTCGGCCGCATCGCACGCCGAAGGCGAAACGCGTGATCTGGCTCTACATGGCGGGCGGCATGTCGCATCTCGAGAGCTTCGACTACAAGCCGCGGTTGCGGGCGATGGATGGGCAGCCGATGCCGACGTCGTTCACCGCGGGCCAGCCGATCGCGCAGCTTCAGGGGAATAGCCAACTGCGCTGCTTTGGGCCGCAGCACAACTTTCGCCGCTTTGGCCAATCAGGGCAGGAGATCGCGAACATCTTCCCGCACATTGGCAGCATCGCCGACGACATCTGCATCGTCCGCTCGCTCAAGACCGACGCGATCAATCACGATCCGGCCCACACGTTCATGAACACGGGCACCACCATCTCCGGCCGGCCGGCGATGGGTTCGTGGCTCTCCTACGGCCTGGGTTGCGAAGCCGACGATCTGCCCGCGTTCTGCGTTCTCACGTCCACGGGCCGCTACGGCCAATCACAGCCGATTGCGCAACGTCAATGGTCCGCCGGCTTCCTCCCGTCGCGCCATCAGGGAATTCACCTACGCGGCACTGGCGATCCCGTTCTCTATCTCTCGAGCCCCAACGGGGTCGATCAACCACGCCAGCGCGATGTCGTCGATGCGGTGCAAGAACTCAATCGTCTGCAGGACCGCGTTGTCGATGATCCGGAAATCGCCACGCGTATCAGCCAGTATGAGATGGCGTTCCGCATGCAGACCTCCGTCCCAGCCCTGCGAGATTTCGGCCAGGAGTCGGCACGCACCCTCGCCGCCTACGGCATCTCGGGTGCCGACGGCTCGTTCGGCGCCAACTGCCTGATGGCGCGCCGGCTTGCCGAGCGCGGCGTCCGCTTCATCCAGCTCTATCACCGCGACTGGGACCATCATGGCTCTGTCCGCGATCACATGCGCGGCAGCGCCGGCGAGGTCGATCAGGCCGCCGCCGCCCTCATCAACGACCTCAAGCAACGCGGCATGCTCGACGACACCCTCGTCGTCTTCGGCAGCGAGTTCGGGCGCACGCCGATGGCCCAGGGCAATGGCCGCGATCACCACATGAAGGGCTTCTCGATGTGGCTCGCCGGCGGCGGCATCAAGGGCGGCTCGTCCTACGGCGCCACCGACGAGCTCGGCTACAACGCCATCGACCCGATTTGCACCGTCCACGACCTGCACGCCACCATGCTCCACCTGTTGGGCATCGACCACCTCCGCCTGACCTATCGCTTCCAGAGCCGCGATTTCCGCCTGACCGATGTCAGCGGCAACGTGGTGGACGAGATCCTGGCGTGACGGCTACTTGAGGAGATCGACCTTGACGCCTTCGACGATTTGTTTGACGTAGTCCAGCGATTTGAGGTCGCGAAATCCCAGGTGGATATGCGTGCCGTCGTCGAGCCGATAGACGAAAATGTGCTCGACGCTGCCAATGTCCAGCATTGAATCGCCGACATGCTCACGCACAAGATCTATCGGCATTCCCTTCTTCAGTCCGCGAAACAGTTCGAGGCGGCGGCGGAAGTCGGTTCGCGGCGGCTGCTCGAGCGCCTTGGCGCACGCCGCCAGCGAAAATTGTTTGGCGAACTTCGGCAGATTGCTCTCGTGCTGCTTCCATGTCGGCGCTTCCAGAATCATCAGCCGATCATTGCCAAGATCAATGACAAGCTTGCCGCTCTCGAATTGCCAGGCGGTGTGCTCACCGACCTTGGTCTTGGCCAGGGTCTTGGGTGCCGGATTCTTGTCGCCGAATTGATACTTCTTCGCCTCTGCCGCGTCCTTCATCAGCGTGACGCGAATCGTCTCGGCACGACCGCCTCTCCAATCGTAGCGCGTGGTCTGTTGCCAGGTCTCTTTGGAAACGATTGGCCTCTCGAAATTCCGAATGTACATGATCGGATGGGGACAAATACCAGGCCAACCGGCCAGGTACGGAACCGGCTTCTCTTGCGCCGACAAGCTGGAACCTGTGAACAGAATGATGCCGACGTAAACAATTCCCATGGCGCGCTGCATCACGCACTCCTTCAAGCAATGAACTCCCTGTACCGACGAGGGCCATCGCAAAAAGGTCTGCCTCAGGCAATCTGACTTGGCTCGACTCGCCCGTCTTGCAACTGAAACACCAGATCCCCGAGTTGCTCCGCCTCGTGCCGGCTATGCGTGACGTGCAACACCGTCACCTCGGCACGCTGCGGCAAGCCTTTCAGAATCTCGATCATGCGGCCGCGCGTCTCCTCGTCCAGCGAGCTCAAGGGTTCGTCCATCAGCAAGATCGGCGGATGATTCGCGAGCGCTCGCCCCAGTGCGATGCGCTGCGTCTCGCCGCCGGAGAGGCCGATGGCATGGCGTTCCAGCAGGTGCGTGATTTGCAACCATTCCGCAAGTTGCTCGACTCGCTGCTTGATTGCCGCTGCCGGTTGATGTCGAATTGTCAGGGCGAAGCCCAGGTTGTCGCGCACCGACATCGTCGTGAACAGCGCCCCGTCCTGTGGCACATAGCCGATAATGCGCTCGGCCGGCGTACAGTCGGTAACTTCGCGATCATCGAGCATAATCCGCCCCGACACGATGGGACGCAGCCCCGCGATCGTTTCGAGGATCGTCGTCTTGCCGCAGCCAGTCTTTCCCATCAAGAGTGCATACTTGCCCTTGGGAACGTGCAGCGAAACTCCGGCGAGCTGAAAGGCGCCTTGGCTGACGCACAGGTTGTCCACATCGATCATGCTGGCGCAATACGGAATTCGGCTACGCCGACCAGTCCGCGCGACGCTTGTCCGCATCAGGTGGGGCAGTTACGCTAACAACATGCTGCACTTTCGTTCCTATACACCGGGCACCACTTCCGGCAACGTTTCTGACCTGCTGGCGATCAGCGGCGTTATCGACGATGCGATGCGTCCCGGAAACTTCCTCGTCGCGCCCGAACTGCATTTGACCTGGATCGCCGCCCGTGCGGAAACGATCCCCTGGGAAATCTTCCGCGGCCGCCTGGTGGATGCGTCGCAGACGCGCGAACGTAGATCATTCCTGTCCTGGCACGTCGTTGAATCCAACGACACGCATCCCGCCACCGAGTCGACGCTCTCCGTGAAACTCGACGTGCACGAGCGCGTCATCCATGTCACGCGCGGCTTCCCCGCCTACGTCTGGGAAGGCTACGACGCCGGCGGCGGCGTCTTCGAAAGCCGCGAGATCGTGAAGTGGACGCGCGAACTGGTCGGTACGATGCAGCTAGGTGATTTCACCGATCTCGACAGCGTGCGTGACGAGCTGATCTGCCTGATCTGGTCCGCGATTGTCGGCACCAGCCGTTTGCCATTAACCTCGGTCGAGGCGCCGCTGCCGGCGTACAGCTTCGGGCAGTTGCATTATGTCTACCGGAGCGAGGCCCCGGAAGTCCCGGTGACGCTTGGCGGAGGCATCAAAGTCATTGACTTCGCATCGATATCAAGACTGGAAGTAGTCAAGCTGGTCGAAGTCTGCCTCCGCCGGATTGGGATGACTGACGCCTTCCTGGTTCTTGAAGCAATCGGCGCATCCCGCATACTGGCGAACTTCGCGGACTGGATGCGCCTCTGGCGCGATTTGTTCAACAACGTGTCTCTGTCGCCGCATACGTGCCTGGTGTCCAATGCACTGCCGTGTATGGCGATCTCCTTGCTCCAGGCTGAGGGCATCGATCTGGAAGGCTCGTTGCTGCGCCAGCTTGGGCAACATCTCACGGCCTTCGATTTGATCACATTTCATCATCGCGGCGCCAATTATCCTGATGCCTTGTTGCTCAACGAATTGCTCGATTGTTATTTCCAGAGAGCGGAAATGGCTCCTGAATTGTTCATGCATTCTGACGTGCCGGCGCGCCTTCGACGCCGTGCACTGCGGCAAGCGATTCTGTTGCGACGATTCTACGAGGGGCACTTCGTGCCGGACGCGCCGACATCGCCGGGCGAGAACATGCGCGTCATGCCGGCATCGCATCCGCGCGTGCCGGACGAGCAGCTCACGCAAAGCCACAAACGTATTCGCCGACTGTTTGCAGACAATCCGCTAACGAGCCGCAACCGTGAGGGAGCGCTGCCGAAGATATTGGCAAAGGCGGTGGAAGATCTGGAACAACTTGATGAACGCGCCGAAATGGGAATGGGACTTTTCATCGATCGCCCGCTCGGCTATGCGAAGCAAGTCGGCGAACCCGACTTGACGCCCTTGCTCGCGCACGAGGCGTTCAGCGCGTCGATCGCACGTCGGCGCTGGGCGGACCTGAAGGAACTTTGCGCGGACTGGAACATTGCCGTGGATACTGCAAAGCTCGATGCGCCATTTGAACGCGGGCCATGGCCCGATGGATTACCGCATACGGTGGTGGCCGAATGTCCGCGACCGGTCGCCGCATTGTGTGACGTGCGAAAGGTTGCGAACGATTTCGTGATCTTATGCACCAAGCCCGGTGGACTGCGGCGAATGCTCGATCTTGTCGGCTGGCCAAAGGATGCGGAGTTGCCGCGATTGTGTGCGCCGTCGCGCGATGGGGCGATCGCGCTTTACGACGAGCGACTGCGCCGCATCGCGGAGTTGCGCGTCGACGCATCGCAGGGCTACATCACGCGCGCCGGCGTGGAACTGCCGAGGGCCGGCGTGCGGATCACGCGGACGTCATGATCTGATCGATGCGCGTCTTCGGCACGCCGGCGCTGGTGGCGGCGCCGACGAGTTGCTCCCAGGTGGTCGGATCGATGTCGATGCCGTCGCGCAGTCGCTGGGCCTTGGTGCGTTCCTCGATCTCGCCCGGCATGAGAATGTCGCCGTCGGGAATCGTCTTCGGCGAACTCTTCACCCATGCGATGAATCGCTGGATCTCCGCGGCGAAATCGGGGTCTTGCTGGAAGAATGCCGGCGCGAGATAGATCGACAGCATGCCATTAATGACGCGGTCGGCGTGTTTGGGATTGCTGCAGCCGCCGCCGGTCAGGGCACCGGCGAGGATCTCGCACAGCACCGCGAGGCCGTAACCCTTGTGCCCCGCGATTGGCAGAATCGCGCCCGGCGGGTTGGCGTAGAAGACCTTTGGATCCGTCGTCGGCTTGCCCTGCGCGTCAATGATGCAATCCTCGGGTACGGGAACTTCCTTATTCAGGGCAACGCGAATCTTTCCCTCGGCCATCGTGCATGCGGAGATGTCGAGCACGATCGGGTCCGAGCCGTGGATGGGCACGCCGGCGGCGATCGGGTTGGCGGACAGACGCCGTTGCGTGCCGCCGAACGGCGCGACGAGGATGCCGGCGCCGGTTGTGTTGACGAAGTGCAGCGAGAGAATGCCTGCTCGTGCCGCCATGAGCGGCCAATCGCCGATGCGGCCCAGGTGCCCGGAGTTACGCAGCGCGATCACCGACACGCCGTGCCGGGCGCACTTCTGGATGCCGAGCCGAACCGCCTGCTCGCCGATCGACTGGCCAAAGCCCGCCTGGCCATCGACGACGGCGATCGCCTCATTCTCGAATGTGACCTGGATGGAACGGTCGGCGAAGACCTTGCCTGCTTCGAGCCATTGCACGTAAGTGGCGACGCGGATCACGCCATGCGAATCGTGGCCGACAAGGTTGGCGTCAACCAGGTGCGACGCGATGCGCCCCGCTTCTTCCGGCGAACAGCCGGCGTGCTGGAATGTTGCGGTCACCAGCTTCTGCAGACGGTCGTGCGGGATTTTCATGGTCATTTCGCTTTCTCAAATTTCTGCAACGTATGACAGGTTCCGGGCACGAGCCCCGCTCGGGCGCCGCCGGAAAGGGCGACCTCGGTGACGTAGATGGCGCCGGTGGAATCGACGCAGATGTCGTGCGGGGCGAAGAAGTCGCCGGGGGCGCACGGGTTCTCGCCGCCGCCCCACCGGGCGTGCAGCTTGCCATCGCGATCGAAGATGCTGACGCGGCCGCCGGTCTGGCCGGGCTGAGGCTCGCCGGTGCCCGGCCAGCGGCCGGCGCGGAAGCCGAGCTCGGAAACATAGTAAAAGCCGGCGCGGGCGGCGAAGACCTGGCACGGCCGGGCGATGTCGGTCCAGGAGGTTAGGTATTCTCCCTTATCAGTGAAAAGCTGGATACGCAGGTTCTCGCGGTCGGCGACATAGACGATGCCATTCTTGTCGACATCGATGCCATGGACGACGTGAAACTGGCCGGGACCGCTGCCGGGCTCGCCCCAGGAGTGGAGGAGTTTGCCATCGGGGCTGAAGCGATGGACGCGGGCGTTGCCGTAGCCGTCGGCGATGAAGAGATCGCCATTGGGACCGACGGCGATGTTGGTCGGATAGTTGAAGGGCGGCCCAGAGTGTTTGATGCCGCGATAGTCGATGCTGGTCGCGCCGGTGTCGGACGGTTGACCGGTGCCGAGGGTAAAGCGATGTTTGCCTTCGGTGGTGAAGGCCTGCACAGTGTGGCCGAAATCGTCGGCACAGTAGACGGTATCGTCGGGCCCGATGAAGATGCCGTGCGGGCGGACGAAGGCGCCTTCGCCCCAGATGGCGAGCAGTTTGCCGTTGGGTTCGAAGACGCGCACGGGTTGCGGGCTACGCAAAAAGACGTAGACGCGATCTTTGGAGTCGCAGGCGACGCCGACGGCTTCGCCTTCGGGGCCAGTGGCGGGGAACGAGGGCCAGGTTTCATCGACGAGATAGGTGAATTTGCCGCTACCTACGCGAACGTTTGACATGGTTTTGCTCTATTTCTTGATGTGTTCTTCCAGTTCTCGAATTCGTTTTTCCAGCGACTCAATGCGCTGCAGAAGCATTGGTGAATCATCCGGCCCTGGCGTGACCAGCGCGGCCTCCTTTGGCAGGGCGACGTCTTTCTTGTGGACGTAGCGAACTTCGGATGGGAGGGGCGCGATGGGATACCATTGTTCTCCCTCTATTTTGCGTGGTCTTTCGCTGATGACTACGATCGCGCCATGCACGAGGGCGGCCGACACGGCATTTGGCTTCTTTTCGACAAGTAAGCTCCCGGGATAAACGTCTACAGGCTCCTGAGCGTTGACGAATGCCATTTTCTCGTTGATGGTTCTGAGAAACTTTCCTTTGATCCAACTGAATGATTTCTTCGGCGGCGCAATGGCAAACCAATCGGAATTGTCAGGAACGACGTACAGAACGGTGACTTTGTCTCCGGCCGACATGCGGGCAGTCGCATAGTAGGTGCGATCGGGACCGGATCGAATTTCGGCCTCGTGTTTGATCCTCATTTCAACCGGATATGGCGTTTTGATGGGGGCGGGGGTTTGACCCACTAATGCGATCGCAATGACGCCAATGTAGATGGTTTCCATGATCAGCCTCCTTGTGGTGGATCATTTTGACTGTTGGGGGGAAGAAAAGCAAGCTGGAGGTGTTGAGAATGCCTAGCGAAAATCGCGCGATTTCGATTTGATGCCGCGCAGGGCGAGCGACAGGTCCTCGATGCGCGTTGGCGTGATGTTGATGACGCGGTCGACGCGCTGGACCTTGCCGTCGATGACGAGGGCGACGGCCTGGCGGGCGATCTTGCGGTAGCGGTCCCAGGTGCGTTCCCAGATGATGAGATTGATGAGGCCGGTCTCGTCCTCGAGCGTCATGAAGACGGTGCCGTTCGCGGTCGGCGGACGTTGGCGGACCAGGACCATCCCCGCGACACGGACCGACTCCTTGTCGGCGCACTCGCGCAATCGGGCCGACGAGATCACGCCGAGTTGATCCAGGTCGGCACGCACCAGCTCGATCGGATGCGCCTTCAGCGACAGCCCGAGCGCGTGGTAATCAGCGCTCACCTGCTCCGGCAGCGGCATCGTCGGCAACGGCGCCGGCGCGTCATCATCGTCATCCACCCCGACGAACA
>DASRSQ010000049.1:0-2386 GCA_035656475.1 Gemmataceae bacterium
CCTTGAACGCATGGCTCCCTCCTTGGAAGTGACCTGCTGGACACAAGTCATGTACAAGAGGAGCCTTGCGTTCACCTATATCAATCCGCCAAACTTGGCACTACTGTAATTCGCCATTTCGGGCCATCGCGGATTGCACGCCGTTCAGCCGGACGTTCCCAGAAATCGGGCGTATGCTCCCCAATCCGGATCATCGTGGAAACTGAATTGGACTGGAAACATTTCGTACTTGCCTAGAGTTTCGTTTACCAAGCTCATTGTTTCCTCAGGATCACGTGTGTACCACTGCCATTCGCGGACCCGGTTGCCGGTAGCTATTACAAAGAGAAACGCCTGCTCCGCTTCCTCAAACGCTTGCACCAGCAAATCTTCGAGCAGCGTCATTCTCTCCACAATGTCCGGCGCTGGCATACCTTGATCGCTGGCTGATTCGTATTTCCAAGCAACAACGAGCAACTTAGGAAATGCCTCTTTCTCAGCAAACGACGGCGGCTTTTCGCGAATTCGGAAGATCAAAGGCCGCCCGTCATCCTCAGCCGTCGCCAAACTCCAACTATCGGAAGATTCCATAAGCCCACCGTTTGAGAGAAATCGGTTCTAGCCAAGCCTCAACGCGCCCGTGGCGGTTTCATCGGGAGGGAAGTTGCTCGTCGATCGTCTTGGAGACAGGTTCAGCGATCTTTGGCGCAGGTCCGACAAAGAACTTGAATCCCCCGACGTCGCTGAAGAATAGTCGTGCCTCGAATTCTGCGAGCCACTTTCGCCACTCCGCTGCTGTGCCGTAATCAACTTCGGTGTAGCGTTTGAGCAGCCGCTGGGCTTGCTCGGTGTTTTGCCCATACTCGAGCATGGCAATGCAACGTCGCAAGAGTTCAATGCTGCGGTTCGAGGGGCCAATCGCCTTTGCATCTTCGTCCGCGATAAAAGCCCAGGAATCATCCTTCTCGGGCCGCAAGAATTCCAAGTTTTCGGTGTAGTACCTCAAATACTTCGCAAAATCTGCTCCGAACTGCTTGCGAATCGCTTCCGGAAAGTAGTAGTTCATCGTGGACGGGTCTTGCGGTTCGCGCAGATGCTTTTCGCGCTCGGCGATCAACTTGTCGACGTTGCCTTTGTACTCCTCCGGCACCAATTTGGGATTCTTGGCGAGCAGCTTTCTCAGAAGTGCCCGTTGTTCCGTGGCGGCTTGCTCAATCGCCTCGGGCGTTGCGGCCGCGCAAACGCGGATCGCCCATTCACGAGAGGGGGCCTTCCTTCGCACGAGCGGCTTGGCACCATCGAACTGCTTCATGTAGCTGATGGCGTTGATGAACACGCGCTGAGCATCCTCTGTCATCACCGACGGCGATCCGGCGAAGCCCCACAGAAGGAAGTTGCCGTGCCGAGCGAGGGCAACGGTGTCGGGACCTTTACTGGAAATGCCTCGTGCGATCACTTCGGCGTCCGGCGAGTCTTCGAAGCCGTAGAGCGAAGAGACCAGGCCGACTTGCGGATTGGTCTTGATATGCACCTTCCAGACACGCATGGTTGATCCAAGCGATTCGTCGGTCGTGAGCTCCCTGTAGCCGATAGGCGTTGGGACTTCGGTCAATCGGGGATCGACCACCAAGGGCGCACGAAAGATCGCGTGATCCGTCGCCAGGTGGTGTGCCTCATCCTTCAGGCACAGACAAAGCCAGTCGATCTTGAGTTTGAGCTGGATTCCGACGCGCCCTCCGGTCTCGCCAATCAGAATCGTTGGGCGGGCAAAGTCGGTCGACAATTCCGGGACCTTCTTCCGGAGCTGATCCGTCAAATCGAAATCGGGAATGCCCTCGGAGTCGCTCGTATCGCTCCAATCGAAGATGATGACGTCGTGATCTTGCGCTTGTCGATCATTGAAGCCCGCCAGGTCCGTGGCCGTGGCATGGGCGAAGTGCTTCTGCAAGAACGAGTCGAAATCGGCAGCACGTGCGGATGCCGAATCGCCGCAATAGAGAACCCGCAGATCGATACGATCTTCAGCGCCCGCAGGAGTGACGAACAGCCAAAGAAAGAGGGTCGCCAACCAGCAACGCATGCGAGATCTCCGTTAAGTAATGGCGGCCAGAATATCGAAATGGCCGATGGATCATATCGACTTGAGATGGCCTGCCCGAGCGACGTGCCACTGGTCGCCCGAACCATTCATGACACGCACAACATATTCTCCAGGGTGCTGGGCAAAGATCGACCACTGAGCTTCATAGCCATCGATTCATCTGGAAATTATTGAGTCCTAGTCAGACAATGGGCTGTTATATTGGAGGGCATGAGACCTCCCGGAAGTCCTGCTGCATTGGAGAAGCGCCGACGTAAGGCGGTGGAGTTATTGCAGCAGAATTTGACACTCGAAGCAGTCGCCGCG
>DASRSQ010000050.1:0-7732 GCA_035656475.1 Gemmataceae bacterium
CATCGCCTCCTGCAGATGACGCAGCACATGGAACTTGTCGTAAAGGATCGTGGCCTGCGGAGCGTTCTGTGGCTTGAGCGTCGATGAGCGAAACGCCTTCCACATGTCCATGACCGCCAGGCGGATTTCCTTGGATTTTGCAGGGCCAAGCCAGGCATAGAAGGCGTCGAGGCTGGCTTCTGAGCGGTCCTTGCCGCCGAACCAGATGGGCCGACCTTCGAGCAAATCGCTGACAACGATCCGGTAGGTGTGCCCATGTCCCATCGAGATTTCGTCGATGCCGATGACGGTTGGGTGCGGTGCCGGGGCACGCCGCAGTTGTTCGCTCATGTAGAGTTTGTCGAGTTCCTTGACGGTGTGCCAATCGAGCTTGAGTTCCTCGGCCACCACCTTCACAGGAGTATCGTGACAGCGGGCGCCGACAAACATGGCAAACCGCTGAGTGTAGCCCGGCAACTCGGACAACCGCTCCAGGCGTTCGGTCTTCACCGCGCCGCAACGCCAGCAATCCACGCGTCGAACATTCACTAAAAGGTAGACGCGTTTGTCGCCACAAGAAAGATCGCGAATCCGACGCGGATGTTGGTCGTAGCAGCGTCGATGGGATTGCCCACAATGGCCGCAGACTGTTTTTTTCGGCGGCGACGCAGCGGCACGATGATGGCGCCGGCGTCGCTTGCATGGCGTTGCACCGATGCGGTCGGGACCAACCCAGGAAAGCGGTAAACGTCACGCAGGTGTCGAGGAATGTCCATCGCCTGATCGTGACAAGTTTTTCAGGGGATGAAAAGCGCGTTTTCCGCATAAATTCCCAGGCCGGAGCGCTGAACCAAAGCCGGATGAGCCCGACCGCCGTTTCGCAATAGGGTGTCATTGACCAAATAGACCATGTTGGCGAACGAGAACGACTTCTGGAAACAGCGTCCGCGATGGGCATCGTAGAAGTCATTCAGGAACGGATCGGGAACGACTTGTGCCAGAGAAGCCAGACAGCTTCCGCCAACGGAGTCTTACGAAGAAGAGCGTGGATATCCGTATCCATGAGAACAGCCTCCTGCTGCCAGTCGATGAGCGACGCTATTAATGTAGTGCCAAGAGGTTGCAGCTGGAACATGATGTTTAAAGCGGTGGGAGTCAGCTCCGTCGATGGTTTCATGCAATGCGTCACGGTCGGGCGCATCGTCGAAGATGACCTCGACGACGTCCGCCGCGATGCCCCCTTGCGCCGCGGCCGCGGCGGCGCCAGGCCGGAAATAGTGTCCGCTCGGCAAGCGGATGACGAGCGCCGGCCGCTGGTCTACCGGCGTGGTTTCAGTCGCCGTCGTCGACGTCGCCGCGGCCGGCTCGGGGCGATCGCCGGCGGGAAGACTTTGCTCGTGCACTCGTGACCCGAAAATTCACGTCAGTGCGCTGTAGCGCCGACCGGACTCGCCCAGGGCTTGGTCTGGATTGAACGCCACGACCGCCAGAAACACGGGATGACTTCCGCGTCGTCACGGAGCCGGTCCCAGATCATCGCCGTGAGTTTGGCGCTGGCGTCGGTCTCGTTGGCTGCGTTGATCGTTATCCACGTTGGGCGCAGGGCGCGGTAGCGTGCGTCGAGCAGCCTGGCCAGGATCCGCGCGTCCCAGTCGGACAGATCTCCGCGCGGCGAGACAGGGTCACTCAGGCCTAGGACCGTCGGCGCCAACCAGGTGCTAATGATGCGCTGCTCGCGCTCGCCAGTGTCCATGCTGTCGCGCACCCGCTCGTATATCGCCGCGCCACTGACCCAACCGACGGGAATCGCTGCCGCTGCCACGCGATATAGCGCTGCAGCCAGCAGGTGGTCCTTGCCGGTGCCGGATGGACCGTAGAGCACGAGACCGCGCGATTCGCGGAGGACCGCCCCCATGTCGTCGATGAAGCCGCGCATGCGCTCCAGCACGGCGGCCTGCTCGCCCTTCGGATCATATGTCACCTCCCACAGGCACTCGAGGTAACCGAGCGCGTGCGGCACTGGCACGTTCAGCATGCGGACCAGCCGGCGGAACTTCGGGTGTTTTTGAAGGCCTGGCCTCGCCATCGGTTGACTCCGTAACCAGCGGGCGACGTGGAATCCCAGAACATCCCCAGCGCGAGCCGCGCGGACGCAGCGCGTGCGGGCGCGCCGACGGCAAGACGTTGAGTAACTCTGTGACGTTGACGCGGCGCGGATTGGTCGCCGGCCAGGGGGCGCGTGAAAGGCTTGACGCCTGCACAGCGCCCTCGCAAAATGGAATGGTCAACGTCTCTGCTGTTCGGTTCGTGGCCCGGCGCTGTAACGCTGGGCCTTTTCGTGCGCCCTATCCGGCGCTGGAACTTCACACATATTCCACGAAATCAGGATCCTTCCGCGGCTTTCGTTTTCGGGTCGCCGGCGGCTCGGCCTTTGAGGATCTCGCTTCCTCGAACTCGGCGAGGGCCTCTGGTGTGATTTTCCATCGCGGACGCTTGACGCCTTTGAGCGCCACGTTCAAGGCCCGCAGATCGCCGGTCCGGATCAACGCGAGGACGCAGTGGATGCTCACGCGCAGCCGGCGTGCGAGCTGGTTGGGCGACATGGCGCCTTCATCGCGTTGTTTTCTTGTTGTTGACATTGGCCGCGCTCCGCCTGGGCGATGACCCAAAATGGACGCGGCTTTTGTAACATGTGAAATGATGGGGAGGGATAACGCGGTGGGCTAACATCGGCGTTAGCCCTGATGTTAGCCCGAAGTTTTACCTATCTCGATGAGTTGCCGATTTCTCACGATCAGGCCGAGCCGGGAGAGCTTCTTGTTGAGGTGCATGGTGGCCACCTGCCTTGCGACTTTGCCCGGCTCGCCAGGATAGTCGATCGCAAGAACCTTGAGGGAGAAAGCGTCAGGATAGGCGTTCAGCGCCACGCGGAAAATGTGCCACTGCACTTCGCTTCGCTCGAATTCGATGGTCTTGTTTCCCTTGCGGACGGTCTTCTTTTTCCAATCAACTTCGATGCCGAGATCGGAGTAGGAGGTCGGCGCTGCTCGCCTGGTTTGATCAGGCGGCATGACGATCGGCTGTGGCGCTGCGGTAGTGCCGTTGGCGGCAGATGAAGGACCAATGACTGCCGGCGCTGGAGCAGACGCAGAGAAGCCGAGCAACGTCCAGACTGCTTTTTCGTTGTGAACCCGGACGCTCCCCCCGACTTTCTTTCCGTTCGCCAAAACGGGGAAACCCCGGTCTTTGGGTACGCGCTCGCCGGGTTCCAATTCGCCATTCCGAATCATCGCAACGATCTCGAAACGAACACTCCTAACAGTCAGGACCTTGCCAGCCTCGGCTCGTTGCTTTATCAGTTGTTTGGCGATGAACGCCCCGCTGTATTTTCGTTCCCCCTCTGCGGTAATCCAAATCTCGTTGGAGTGCAGCCAGGCAGTCGCGAGGATTGAGGAACCCGCACCGCCCGAACCGCTAGCTCAAGCGCTCTGCAGATTGGGTGAGTGACCCGATGTGATCGTCATTTTATGCCGAGGCGTTTGGGCGCGGCGTTTTTTTTCTTCTTGTCGAACAGCCAGGCGCGGACATGCGCCACGACGGCCTGCAGCCGGTCGTCTTCGATGCGCTCCCGATAGGTGCTTGCCATCGATCCGTCATCGTGGCCCATGATCGCATTGACGGCGACCTGGTCGCGCGAGTCGCCGCCGATCGTCTCGAACGAATGCCGGATGGCGTAGAAGTTTCGGCTGCCGTTAATCTTGAGCTTGTTGAGCAGCTTGCGGCATTCGTGGGTGATGGGCCGATCGGCGGAGTCCTTCGCCCAGCTATTGCCGCGGACCGTCAGGAACACGAGCCCGGCGTTCGCTTCGTCCGCCGGCGCCGGCCGATCGACGAGCCACCCTTGCAGCGCCTTGATCGTTTCCGGCCAGAGCGGACAGCGGCGATTGATGCCGGTCTTCCGTCGCGGGTAGGTCATCCATCCGGCTTTCAGATCGAGCGCTGACTCCGGCAGCATGGCGATGTCGTGATTGCCCAGACCCGCGTTGATCGCGAGGAGCAGCATCGCCTTCATCGGCTGCGTTGCAGCGTCGATCATCGCCCGCAGTTCGTCGGCCTCGAACATCTTTGGCCCCGCAGCAGCCTTGTTGAGACGCAAGGTTTTCTTCGATGGCCGCTTGAACCCTTCACCATAGCGCATCGGCTTGTCGAGCAACCCGTTCTTGTAGCCGTAGTTGAAGACGACGCGAGCGCGGTTGATCTCGCTCCCCAGGCGGACCGGGCCCCACTTCGCAGCCCAGGTCTCGCGCAGCTTTTCAAAGTCCTCGGGGAGAATGTCCGTCAATAGCCGATCGCGCCCGAACGCCGCGGTGAGTTCCCGGCAGATCGCTTCGTAGCTGTCCCAGGTGTAGGGGGAAAGCTCGCCGCCGTCGCGCAGCGCTCGCTTGGCGTTGAGGAAGCTGTTGCACAGAAAGTGCAGGACGGCCGCCTCGGTTTTGCGTCCGCGCGGGACGCGGCCGGCGAGCAGATCGTCTTTTTCGGCGAGCCAGCGATCAAGGGCGCGGATGCCCTTGGGATCGTCCTGCCACTTGCCGAAATAATGCGGCCTGCCGAGGACCTTCTTGCACCACTGACCATTACCATTCGGGAAGAGTGGGAAGTCCTTGTGGGGTTTCTTCGGCGGGTCAGCTTTGCGGGGTTTACGGGGCGCTGGTGCGACTGTAGAATTGATCTCTGTCATGGCGTTCGCCCCCTTGCAAAAAGTGTTCGCCGTGGACACTCGGCCGTCTGTTGAAGCAGGCGGCTAATTTCATCAGGAGGTATCGCGATACCCGCGGTGGAACGCCGCAAACGGTAAACGCGGTGGGTGTCGTCCGAAACTCACAAACCACGGTTGAAATGACAAACGGGTATCGTAACGGGTATCGTCATCTTAGGGAGAAAGGCCGAAAAGTCAAGAAAGGCCAGTAAAATCAATCATCGCGCTCGTAGCTCAGTTGGTAGAGCACGGCACTTTTAATGCTGGGGTCTTGGGTTCGAATCCCAACGAGCGCATTTTTCGCTTCTCATCCAAGTCGCGACTGATCAAGGAGTCGGTGATGACCGAGATCTTCCGTCAAGGTCTTGCGCTGATCATGGTGCTTGTCGTGGCCGCGTCGGCCTTCGCTCAAGGGAGAGCATTTCGCGCCGGCGCTTTCGCGCAGGACATCACGCCGAGGAAGTTTCCGATCTCCGTCAACGGCGGCATGACCGATCGGCAGGCGATGAGCGCGCACGATCGGCTGCACGCGCGTTGCCTGGTGCTCGACGATGGCACGACCAAGATCGCGTTTGCCATCTGCGATAGCTGCATGATCCCGCGCGAGGTCACCGAGCCGGCGCGCAAGCTTGCCGCCAACCTGAGCGGCATCCCGGCGGCAAACATCCTCATTTCCGCAACCCACACGCATACCGCTCCCACCGCGAGTGGCGTCTTTCAAAGCGAGCCCGATGAAGCGTATCAGAAGTATCTCGCCGAGCAGATCGCGGCCGGCATCAAGAAGGCGCATGATCGGCTCGCGCCGGCCAAGATCGGCTGGGGCGTCGGCAGCGATCCGACTCAGGTGTTCAATCGCCGCTGGAAGGTCAAGGCCGGCTCGCAGCTTCTCGCTGACCCGTTCGGCAAGATGACGGACAAGGTCAAGATGAACCCCGGGTTTCTGCATCCCGATCTGATCGAGCCCGCGGGACCGATCGATCCGGACATCTCGTTCATCTCGGTGCAGACGCCGCAAGGCAAGCCGGTCGCGCTGCTGGCCAACTACTCGCTGCACTACGTCGGCGGCGTTCCCGCATTGTCCGCCGATTACTTTGCCATGTTCGCCGACCGGATGGCAAGCTTGCTGGAAGCCGACAAGGATTTCGTCGGCATCATGTCCAACGGCACCAGCGGCAACATCAACAATGTCAACTATGGCAAGGCCGGTCCCGGCAAAAAGGAATCGGGCGAACAGGCCCGCCTCGTCGCCGAGAGCGTCGCCAAGGCTACCTTCGACGCCTACCAGAAAGTCAAGCATCGCGACTGGGCCGAGATGAAAATGGCGAGCAAGGACATCGAGCTCGGCGTGCGCCGCCCCAGCGAGGCCGAGCTGCGCGATGCCAAGGAAAAGCTCGACAAGATGAAGGGCAAGCCGCTGACGAAGATGCCCGAGATCTACGCGCGAGAAACCGTGCTGATGTCAAGGTATCCCGCCAACGTGACGGCGACCTTGCAAGCGATCCGCATCGGCGAGCTTGGCATCGTCGCCAATCCGTGCGAGACGTTCGTCGAAATTGGCCTGGAAATCAAGAAGAAGAGCCCGCTGCGCCCTACCTTCACCATCGAACTCGCCAACGGCTACAACGGCTACCTCCCGACGCCCGAACATCACGCCCTCGGCGGCTACGAAACCTGGCGGGCGCGCTCGAGCTATCTCGAAGTGAACGCGTCGCGCACAATCCTGGACACGTGGATGGACCTGCTCAGCCGGTCTGCGAAGTAGCCGAGCGTTTCGACGCTTGCCGTATTGTGTTCCAAGCTACCTACTTGTTCGGCGAGTGCGAAAGCTGGGTATCGCGGACGAATGTCCCGCGGATCGTTAGCATCTAGCGATGTAACCTTAAACAACATAGCATGTTGCGATTTTTTTATCATTGACTGCCAGATTTCGGAGCCTTGAGCCGTATTAACCCTGCGAATTCCAGGTGGGGTTGAGACGGAGAGGCGGTCCGATGCTTACCATTCTCATGAATCACTGGGTTACCTACCTTTTCCTTGGCTGGTTTGCGATCCTTATCCTGGGCAATCTTTGGCTGAGAAAGCGCCTGCAGGGAGGAACCACATCAACGCGCACTATTTCCAGTTCGAACAGCGGCGTGCAGCCGCCCGCCTGATCGTGTCCTGTTCCTATCCAAAATGCCTAATCGCAGACCACGTGCTCCAAGGCATGAGCACGTGGATCTTTGGCGTAACGCATCAAGCGGCGCGCAACAAATCAGCCAGCCCGCATAGGCATGTTCGCCACATTTTGCTATGCTCCATTCACTCTCTTTGGTGTACCGTTTGAAGGTGCACTCATGTCGCTTTCACTGGTTCCGCGAAGAATTGAGACCGGTGCCAGATTTCGGCCCTGAGGAGCGTAGAAAATGGTGGTGTGCATGGCAGACTCCGGAACACGCGTGACGCTGCTCGGCCGGCTGCGCCGCGACCCTACTAATGAGGCGGCGTGGGATGAGTTCGTCGATGCTTACGCTCCGAAAATCATGGGCTGGTGTCAGAAATGGCGCCTCCAGGAGGCTGACGCCCAGGACGTCACGCAGAACGTCCTCGTCAAGCTTGCCGAGAAGCTGCGCGACTTTCGCTACGATCCGTCCAAGAGCTTTCGCGCCTGGCTGAAGACCGTGGCGCAACATGCATGCAGCGACTTCCTGAAAGGCAAGCATCGGCCAGGGCTGGGCAGCGGCGATAGCCAGGTCGGCGCGCTCCTGATGAATGCGGAAGCGCGCGAGGATCTGCTCAAGCATCTGGAAGAGGAATTCGATCGTGAAATCCTCGAAGAGGCAATGTTGCACGTGCGTCTGCGCGTGGCGCCGCAAACCTGGCAGGCATTCTGGCTGACCGCTTGGGAAGGGTTGTCCGGGGCCGCGGCCGCGGAACGTATTCCGATGCAGGTCGCCCAGGTGTATGTGGCAAAACGACGCGTCCAGAAGATGCTTCAGGAGGAAGTGGCCCGCCTCG
>DASRSQ010000051.1:0-3552 GCA_035656475.1 Gemmataceae bacterium
GTGAAGAAGCCGACTTTGATCAGTTTGCTGCGGCTGCGAATCCGTCCCAAAAGAAGGATGGCGGTCGCCGTAGCTCCGACCAACACGACGAACTCACCCAGCCCATAGCCGCTGACCAAACCCAGGAAGATCAAGAGCGAGGTGGACATGAGCAAGGCCAGCTCGCGCTTGTAGGCGATGCCGCAAGTCATGCCGAAGATCAAGACCGGCACGATCTCCGCGCGCCACGGGTAGGGCCACGCCCAACAGGCCATTGCCGCCGAGACCGTGATCAAGAGCAGCAAGGTCGCCAGGCGACGCGCATCCTTGAGCAAGCGCCGGTCCTGGTAGTAAATGAAATAGCCGCACAGCGCATACAGCGCGAAGATCAAGCCGAACGTGGCCAGCGATCGCACCAGCCCATGCGTGCGCGGGGCCAGGCTGACCTCGTGGTTATGGTCCTGTTCCAAGAGCAGGATCATTTCGGGCGTCAGCGGCTCGCTGGCGCGCACCAGCTCGTTGGCGGTCGAGCGAGGATCTCCGTCGGTGGGATCGATGGGAATGACGAGCGAAATGTCCTCGCTCAGCACGTCCCCCACGCGATAAGGAAAAGGCGGTTCCCAGGCCTTGGTGACGGCCCACAGCAGCACGGCCGCGGCCAGACACATGGCGGCGCGTGTGATCACGTCCATCCGCTGCGCCCGCTGCCACAAACGTGCCAGCCGGCCGGGCGGGGGTCGGAATGATACTACGCGCGAACGCGTCGTCTTTTTGGAACCAATGGACATATCGATCAGGCGGAGGTGCTGCGCCGCTTAGGCCCATCCTCGTAGGCGCGCACGATATCCTGCACCAGACGATGGCGCACGATGTCCGCATTGCTCAAGCTGATTTGCGCCAACCCCTTGATTCGCCGCAGTCGTCGCTGGGCGTCGACCAGTCCGCTGGTCGCATGAGGGGGCAGGTCGATTTGCGTGGTATCGCCCGAGACGACGATCTTCGATCCTCGTCCCATGCGTGTGAGAAACATCTTCATCTGCGAGACGGTCGTGTTCTGCGCCTCGTCCAGGATGATGAACGCGTCGTTCAACGTGCGGCCGCGCATGTAGGCCAGCGGAATGACCTCGATCAGATCCTGGTCCGTGTAACGGCGGATCTGGTCGTAGTCCATCATTTCGCGCAAGGCATCCAACAGCGGCCGCAGGTAAGGATTGATCTTCGCTTGCAGGTCGCCCGGCAGGTAGCCCAGGCTTTCGCCCGCTTCGACCGCCGGTCGGACGAGCACGATCTTGCGAATGCGCTCCTGCTTCAGCGAGGCCACGGCCATGGCGACGGCCAGGTAGGTTTTTCCAGTCCCGGCAGGTCCTGAACAGAAGACGATGTCATGCTCGGCGATGGCTTGCACGTAGCGCGCCTGACCCGGCGTGCGGGGAACGATTTTGCGCCCGGCATTGAGCACCTCGATCGCGGGAGCGGCGCCGGGCGTCTCATTGGTGATGTCCGCCAGGATGTGGGTCACCTGGTCGGCTTCCACGCTCCCTTGGCGGTGTACCAGCGCCTTGAGCTGCTCAAGCACTTCGGTGGCGCGCGCGACCGCGTTATCCGATCCTTGAATATGAATCTGGTCGTCACGCGCGGAGATATCGACAGACAGAGCGTCGCGAATCTTCCGCAGGTGTTGGTCGCGAGTACCGAAGAGCGAGACGAGCGCCTTCGAGTCGACCACCGAAATGGTTGCTTCTGTCATCAAGGAATGCCGCAGCCGCTGCAGGCCGGGGCAACCGGAATGGAGCTTATATCCCTCAGCTATTTTATAACTTACGGCGGCCCGGGACGAACAGAGTCGGGCAGCACTTCCGTCACAACGTGCTGTGGCGAAGCTACTTGCGGCATTGCACCAGATTCCTGCCAACCGCCCTGCAGGACCGCTACAACCGTTTGTCCGAATTTGTTGGTCCTAATTGCCCGACGCGACGGCTGTCGTGCCTTCACAGCAAGTACTCCCACCACACGTAGGCCACCGGTGCCGCCACCAGGATGGAATCGAGCAAATCGAGCACCCCCCCGAAGCCGGGCATCCAGGTGCTCGAATCCTTGCGGCCCAGGTCGCGCTTCAGCAACGACTCGGCCAGGTCGCCGAGCATCCCGGCGGCCCCCACGGTAATGCCGAACCCCAGCCACTGCCATACGTCGATTTGCCGGGCTGTCGCGCTTTCCAGGCGAGGACAGATCACGACGAACGACAGCCACGCCGCGAAGACCGCGAACGCGAGGCCGCCGACCGCGCCTTCGATCGTCTTTCCCGGGCTCAGGTGCGGCGCCATCTTGTGCCGGCCGATGAGCCGACCAACGGTATAAGCGCCGATGTCGCACATCTTCACCACCAGGATCAACGAAGCGATCGCGCCCAGCCCCACGGCGCCGACCGGCTCGACGAAGCGCAGCTGCACGGCGAAGCTCAAGAGCAGGCCGATATACACAAGCGCGAGTGCCGCGGCCGCCAGTCGCTCGGTCTGACGCGCGGGCTCGCGATAGCGATAGACCTCTTCCGCGATCGCGGCGATCATCGCACCAGCCAGCGCCAGCGCCGGCCAACTCCAACTGTCACCTGTCGCCTGCGGCCACCAGTGCGAGGCGCCGGCCGCCAAGACAATCGCCCCGTTGCCGACATAGGTCACGATGCCAAGCGGCGCCGCAGCGCGGGCGGCGAGCATGCGCGACAATTCGTCGGTAGCCAGCAGGGCAATGCCCACGACCAGGGGCAATAACCACGTGCCGGGTGTCTGGGCCTGCGCGTCGGCCCAGCACAGCGCGGCGATGGCCGCTGAAAAAATAACACCCAGCGTGATCCGCCAGCGAAGCATGAGTCAGAAACCGGCCGAGGAGCGAAGTCGATTGCGTCCCATCATAGAGGGCGATCGGCGGATTGACGAACCCCCTTCGTGCCGCGGAACCACCCGGGGCATGACCTTCTCGCGCCCGACGGTTAATGGACCAAAAATCCTGCGGTTGGTGACCGCATGGGAACACACCTTCAGATTCGCCTTGCCGACGCACTGGCGGGATTGACCTGCTTCGCCTGTGTCCTGGCCTTGTCCATCCATAGCCCGGGCATTGAGTCGTTGGGCGCACTTCGAGCCATGGCCGGAACGAGTCTAATCATCTCCAGTGTCTGCTGGCCGTTCGGCGGTTGGCGCCTTGCACTAACGGCTGCAGCGTTTTCGATCGCGTGCCAACTAATCGTGGCGGCGCTCTGCATTGCTCTCGTGTTGCTGTTCTTCGGCGGCGTGGTCTTGTGAGGCGCAGCGTTAACGCGACTTAAGCTGCCGCCTACGAGAGCCAGAACTGCCAGCGCACCGTTTGCGGCAGAGTTCGCCCAGTGGCCGGCAGCGGCGCAATGGTCAGAGCCCCGGCTGCCGCGTCGACAGATAACGACGTCGTTACCGGATCAACGGCGAGCGTGACGCCCGGCGCGAGTTCCACCTTCGCGGCGTCGATCAACCCGAGCGAAGCCAGGCACCGATATTGGCTCCCTAAGCGTCCCGGCGCTTCGCGCATACGACACGCAATATC
>DASRSQ010000052.1:0-3938 GCA_035656475.1 Gemmataceae bacterium
CTCGCCCAGAGCCTTCCCTGTGTGCTTCGTCCTGAAACAGGCCGTGGATGACCGACGAAGGCGGCACGCGCATGTTCTCGTGGATCAGGAGGCCCGATTCCTTCGCGGCGTCGTTGGCGATCACCTGCACGGCTCGCACAAGCGCCTCCGGCTTGGCTTCGTCGAAAAGCCACTGTACTCCCTGCTTTATTTGACGAGCTTCGTCAGCTTTGTGTGCCAGTGCCGCTTCAAGGTACAGCACGGGCGTCGTCAGCCTTCGGTGACATGCAAACAATGTGGCCTGAAAACTGGCCTCAGCGAATTGTTGGCGGCGCACGGCCTCGACCACTTGAAACGTCAGCCGTGAACACCCCGCCATCTCCCGCGCGAACGCAGGGCCAAAGATCGGCTCGTAGAACCCCGTGTGGGCGGCGATTTCGTCCATCAAGCGCTCAAGCGGCGAGTAAGAAGCGCGTCGCACCGGCGTCTCGACGGCCTCAGGGTCCGGTTCGATGAGGAAGTGGGCGACCTCATGCCAGCGGGTGAAGAACCGGCGTGTCTGCTTGTCGCCACGGCAATCGATTATCGCCACCAACCGATCCGGGGCATCGTGTGCCGCCGTGCTGCGGCGATACGTCGCCCCGAAGGTCTCGCCTTCTAGATCGTGCTTGAGGTAAGCGAACACGCCCTCCCCGAGCTTGACGTATTTGCGAATCAGGGCATCGAGGGCCTCGTCTGTCTCCACTTCCTCGAAGACCATGTGCAGGCGACGAGCGACAACCGACTCAAGCTCACCAATGGTAGACACTGGCCCGTCCGACCGGACCCAGCACCCGATCCGGTTAAGGCAGTGGCCCACGACGGCCAGAACGGGGTCACCAAGCCTTGAGAGGCCCAGCTTCCGGGCCAGCTCTATCACTTCGGGCTCTTGGTCGAGTCGGCTCATTCGAGGAACTCCTTCACTGCCTCGTAGAACTTCTGCCAATCCACATTGTCCAAGCCTTCCTTCTTTGTGCTGCTGCGGTGGGCGACGATCTGCTCCCGCATCCTGAGCAGAGCAAGGGCCTGCTTAAATGACAGTCCTTCTTGTTCGGCGAAGGCTGCGAGGGACGCTGGAATTTGAACCTCGACAGGGTTCGCTTCAGGCTCCGTGCCCTTCATCAAGTAGTCGAGGCTCAGGTTGAGCACGCGGGCGATGTCCAGCAGGTTGTCGGCGCTGACGCTTCGCTTACCGTTCTCCAAGTCCGATAAAAACGATTTGCTGATCCCCGCTTTCTGGGCCAGTTGGTCTTGGGTCCAGCCGAGTTCATTCCGCCGCTTCTTGATCCGGTCTCCAACGGTGCTCATGAATTACACCTTGCTATCCACTTGCCCGAACTTCAGGTTGCGCCTGAATGTCATTCTACTGGCAGAGAGGACGAATATCAATCAACACGCCTGATGAATACTTGTTTTGCGAAGTGATATTGTATACAATAACAAAAAGCTGTGGATTCCCCGTTTTGCAATAGGAGGGCCGCAAATGGGTTGGGACGAACAACGGTCGAGGGAGCGAGTCAGGAGCAACGACTTCCACGATTTCGCCGTGGATGTTCAAGACTTGCGCCGCACGATGGACTTCTCCAACTTGGGGAAGAAAGATGTACGCCGGGCTGAAGGTGTTCATCTGTACGTTGATGTGCCGAATTTCCATCGGGCGGTGGACGACGCCGGAAATGACCAGCAAAAGCAGCGAAAGCTAGTCCGGGCAGCCAGTGTGCTCCGCAAGGCGCAGGGGGAACTGTTGGAGCAGGACGACATCGGCGACATCCAGAGGCAGACAGTCAGGCTGCACGCCCTCGCCTACAAGCCCTACGACGGCGATGAGGAGAGCCGGGAGGCCGACCGCGTGGAGCGCGCCGTCATCCACGCCATCACGCACAACACCTACGTTCTCGACGTGTTCAACAAGGTGTTCAACGACGTTCGCGACTTCGACAGCGCCGTGGGACTTGCTAGCGGCACCAGCTACATCGCCAACATCGGCAAGCATGGCGACCGAGAACTGATCTCGCTCGGCTCATGCGCCAATCTCGCCGCAAAGATCCTCGACGGCAGGGATACGATCACCGTCACGAAGGTCATGTACTATCTACTTCCTGACTTCCTGCAGGCCCACTTCGACAAGGCAAGCGTTGTCGCCGGGGTCCAGACATACCAATCCATGGGACTGCGTTGGAGCCGCTTCCCAGAACTGGCCGAAGACTTGGGCGTCACATGGAGCGAAGAAAAGTGGCGGAAGCGGACGGAACAGCATCGTGACGAGCTGCCGCTGCACGAGATCGAGATTTCCGACGCCACGTCCCAGATCGACGTGAACGGCCTCACCGAACGCAACTGCAAACGAACAGCGGCGGTTGCGGTCTACGCCGACCTTGACGGCTTCACTCGCTACGTGCAAGAGGCTGAAACGAATGACAAGATCGTCTCGCTGATCCGTCAGTTCAACATGATCCGCGCCGAGTTCCATGCGGTCGTCGGTTCCGATTACGACGGTCTGGTGGTCCAGCACCGGGGCGATTGCATCCTCGCCATCCTGCACCTGCCCTCTGGCGATGACAAGCACGCCAAGCGCTGCCAGAAGGCTGTGGACATCGCCATTGGCCTGCAATCTTCGATGGAACATGTCCTCAACGAACATCTTAATGACCGCAAGGAAATCCACGTGGCTGTCGGGCTGGACGAGGGCAAGGCTTTCCTTACGCGACTTGGCAAGAAGGGACGGCGGGTTTCGATCTGCTTTGGCCCCGAGGTATCGACCGCCGAAAATCTCCAGATGCGCACCGGCCCCAAGGGAATCCGCATCTCGGAGGCGATCTACCAGCAACTGAACGACGAAGACGTGGAGAAAGAGTTCAGCGACGACGGCGACACCTACGTCGCCACGGGCCTGACGTTCCCCAAGCTCGACCGGATCAAGGAGGAGAAGGCGGCGCGGGCCGGAACCCTTGGCGCTGTTGTGCGCGAAGGTCGCGTCATTGTGACGAGCGCCGCCGCGCTACAGACGGGGCCATGGCATACGAGCAAGCCGTGGGGTTTACACTAACATGCAGTGGCATGAGCACGATCCCGCACGCTGGCGCGCGGAGCAGCGAATCGCCCAGAAGCTCCTCGAAGACTATCGTTCTGGGGTTGGCGAGAATGGAGCAGCTTTTGTTGAGGGCGTGTTCCACGTCTGCTCGGAGCACGGCCACCGCTACGAGTCAGTAACATTGCGGGTTGAGTACCCACCGACCTTCCCGCAGCGGGGAACCACGCCCACTGTCGTCTTGCTCAGCCATCGGGACCGGTGGAAGAAGGGCGGCAACTCGCACATTAACTCAGATTGGAGCTTGTGCTTGTTCGTGCCCGGCGAAAGCGGTATCGACTTTGGGCGCGCCGACTCGTTGAACGGCTTCTTCGCCGTGGCACAGACCTTCTTGTTCAAGGAGCACTTGTACCAGCAGGCGCTCGACAGGGAGGCAGTCACAGGCGAGAAGGCCATGTGGCCCGGTATGGCTAGGCCGCACGGGATGGCAGGAATCGCCGAGGTTGTGCGTGACAAGGGCCGTGTCGGTCGTAACGAGCCGTGCCCGTGTGGGAGCGGCATGAAGTTCAAGGTCTGCTGCCTGCGGCGACTAAGGAGGTGACGGAAGTGGCCAAAAAACCAGCGAGTAGCCAACAAAATTCGGTATCGGCCCCCCCCCAGCCGACGAACGGCCAGCCCTTGGGCGAGCTTGCCGAGAAGAAGTCGAGCATCGACAACTGCCTCAAGGTGTTGGCGGGGGTGCAGGAACAGATCCGATTCGCCGATACCAAGGCGGCGTTCGTGTTCGCCATCAACACCTTGATGTTCGGGTTCGTCATCGGCACTGTCGGCGCGCTCAAGAAAGCACTGGCCTTCAATCCGGTCCCCGCCCCGGCGTACGTCGGTCTGTTGA
>DASRSQ010000053.1:0-1699 GCA_035656475.1 Gemmataceae bacterium
GACCCGTCGAAAATATCGCCGTATTCCAGGAGGTCCGTCTCGTAGGCCACGATCTGTTGCATACGGAGCGACCACTGCTGGTCCCACGGCCGTGGCAACCCCAGCGCCTCGTTCCACGCAGGCAATTGCACGGCGCGCGCACGCGCATTCTTCGACAACGTCACCGCCAGCATTTCGATCAGGATGCGGTAGACGTTATTCTCGGCCTGCGGCTCGGTAAGACCAAGTGAGTTCACCTGCACGCCGTAGCGGAAACGCCGATGCTTCGCGTCTTCGACGCCGTAGCGCTCGCGCGTGATTTCATCCCATAGCTCGACGAACGCGCGCATCTTGCACATCTCGGTGATGAAGCGCATGCCCGCATTGACGAAGAACGAGACGCGGCCGACCACGTTGCCGAATTCTTCAGGCGGCACTTCTCCCGACGCCTTGACAGTATCGAGCACGGCGATGGCCGTCGCCAGCGCGTAGGCAAGTTCCTGGACCGGCGTCGCACCCGCTTCCTGCAAGTGATAGGAGCAAACGTTCGTCGGGTTCCACTTCGGCACGTTCTTCGTCGAAAAGACGATCGTATCCTTGATCAGCCGGAGCGACGGCTCGGGCGGGAACACATAAGTGCCGCGCGACAGGTATTCCTTGATGATGTCGTTCTGAATGGTGCCGGTGAGCTTGAGGCGCGATGCACCGGTCTGATCCGCGACGGCGATATAGAGCGACAGCAGCCACGCGGCTGTCGCGTTGATCGTCATCGACGTGTTCATCTGGTCGAGCGGAATGCCGTCGAGCAGCGTTAGCATATCGCCAAGGTGCGAAACAGGAACGCCGACCTTGCCGACCTCGCCCCGTGCCAACTCATGGTCCGAATCGTAACCCGTCTGCGTCGGCAGATCGAAGGCGATCGACAGGCCCGTCTGCCCCTTGGCGAGGTTGCGGCGATAGAGCGCGTTGGACCTGGCCGCCGTCGAATGGCCGGCGTAAGTCCGAAACAGCCAAGGCTTGTCACGCTCGGACTTGCCGTCTCTTGCCTTGGCTGGACTTGCTGTCTTGGTTTCCGACATACGAAAGGCGTCTCTCGGCTCAGGAACAATCGATAAGGTAGAAGATTGTAAGGTAATTGAAGGTCGCTGAAAGGCAAAAACGGCAGTTCGCCGCGCTTTCGGGCTTGATAACGCTCAGCTTATGCCAAAATCAAGCTACCGCCTGCCCCGTGAACGGGGCGCAACAGGCTCGAGGCGCGTGCGCCGGGCCTGATGTTCAAGCAACAAGGTCCACAGCCATTTGAATCCGACGATCACACCGAGCGCCGTAACGACCCCGATGGCGACCATCGCGGCAACGTTGGTATCCTGGTCGTAGGCAAGTGTGATCATCGCCGACCGGAAAGCCAGCGGCGAGACAATGCCGCCCGCGATGAGGAAGGGAACCGAAACGACAGCCAGCATAGGCGCATCGACGATTTCCCGAATGAACCAGAAAACCGCGGCCGTGAAAGCTAGAGCCATATAGACGGTGAAGGCGTCGGTATCCTTGAGCTGCCACAGCAGATCTTGCATAGCGGGCATCCAGTTGGGAGACATGCGGCGAACAAGCGAGTGGCAAAAAGTCTCAAGTCTTGTACACGCTAGACGTTAGGAGAATGCGGTTAAGGAGTTCTTGATCCTCGGCTGACACCCGGTTTCATACCCCTTCATTGCAGCGC
>DASRSQ010000054.1:0-9167 GCA_035656475.1 Gemmataceae bacterium
AGTGAGCGAGGAGGATGGCAGCATGGTATTTTTCCTTATGGATGAATGAGTGGATTGTGTGCTGTCTGTAGGGTGGGTCGAGCAACGCGAGACCCACCAATGCGCCAGTTCGTGTGTTGCCACGACGGTGGGTCTCGCATGCGCTCGACCCACCATACGGATACCCTTATCGAACAAATCGAAATTCCGCCGACGCGAGCAATGCCTGACTGAAGCTGGCCCACGCCTCGGCTCGCGCATCGACCTTTGGCTCGCTGGCTTCCTCGCGGAGTCGCGCTTCGTAGTCGCCGAGGAAGAACCGGGCGTTGGCGATTTCCTTCTCCGTCGCCGAGCGATTCAGCGTCCAGCGGAAAGCCAGATTCACACGCGCGTCATCGTTGCTCCCGCGCTCGAGCAATCGCTTGGCGAGCGCCTGGGCCTGTTGCAAGACAAACGGATCGTTCAGCATGTAGAGCGACTGCGGCGCCACCGTGGTCGTATCGCGATTGCCTGTCACCATGCCCTGCTCGGCGAAGTCGAACACCTCCAGCGACCGCGGCGTCAACGTGCGCAACAGCGGCAAGTAGACGCTGCGGTGCACGCTCTTGTCCGCGTCGCCGAGAATGCGCAGAGCCTCGGGAGCATTGTTGCGCAGCTCGCTGACCTTGAGATCAGCCGCGGCCGACGCCTTCGGGCGTCGCAGGTCAAGCTGAGCAGAGACGGCGAGCATGGCGTCGCGAATCTCTTCCGCATCGAGCCGGCGCGGGCTGTGCCGCCAGAGCAGGCGATTCGCCGGGTCGATTGCGACCTGCTGCTTGGGCGCGTCATGTCCAAGCTGGTAGGTGCGCGTCAGCACGATCGTTCGCACCAGCTTCTTGATCGACCAGCCGTCGGCCACGAACTTGCGAGCGAGATGATCGAGCAACTCCGGATGCGACGGCGCATCGCCGGTGGTGCCGAAGTTATCGACGCTGCTGACGATGCCCTTGCTAAACAGGTGACGCCAGACGCGATTGACAATGACGCGTTGTGTCAGCGGGTTCTGGTTGTTCGTCAGCCATTGCGAGAGTTCGAGCCGGCCGCTCTGCTGCGGGTTGACCTTGGGGGCGTCGGGAATGCTGAGCAGCGTGAGGAAGCCGCGTGGCACGACGGGGCCGAGCTTCTCGGCTTCGCCGCGAATGCGGATTTCGGTATCGCCGACGTTTTGCGAATCGCGGACGCCGAGGGCGACCTGCCCGTCCTTGGCCGGATCGGTGAGCGAGAGCAACTCGGCTTGCAGCTTCAGCATCTTCTGCCGGGCGACCATCTGGGCCGGGCGGCCATCAATGGTCTTCTCCTTGCCTTTGCTCGTGCCCTTGATCGAGTTGAATTCCGCCTTCGCCTTCTCGACGGCAACCGTCAGCTCGGCGATGCGAGCCTTGGTCTTGCTATCGGGCTCAACCGTCGCAGCGTTGCCAAGCTTGAGAAGCAGGTTCGGTTCGTAGTATGCCAGGCCGGCGCCCCCCATTTGGTTACGCAGGCCGGAGCAGTGATCGCTGCTCTGGAAGATGCCGGCGAGAGCGTAGTAGTCGGCAACCGGGATCGGATCGAACTTGTGATCATGGCAACGAGCGCAGCTCGCCGTCAGGGCCAGCACGGAGCGCGATACCGTATCGATCTGCTCGTCGACGTTGTCCATGACGAAGCGGACCTTGAAGCGCTGATTGACGTCCTTGACACCGAGCGCGAGAAAGCCGGTCGCGATGAGCTGGGCGTCGCGTTCCTGCTGGGTGGTTGCAGGCAGCAAGTCGCCGGCGATCTGCTCCCGGACGAAGCGATCGTACGGCTTGTCGCTGTTGAACGCGTCGATGACGTAGTCGCGGTAACGCCAGGCCTGCGGATACGGGAGATTGCGGGCGGAGCCGGTCGATTCCGCATAGCGTGCGACATCGAGCCAGTGCCGGCCCCAGCGCTCGCCATAGGCGGAGGAGGCGAGCAGGCGATCGACGACTTTCTCGAACGCCTTCGGCGACTTGTCATTCAGAAAAGCATCGATGTCGTCAAGTGTCGGCGGCAAACCGGTCAAATCAAAGGTGACGCGGCGAATCAGCGTGAGGCGATCGGCGTCGGCGACCGGATCGAGTCCCTTCTCCTCAAGCTTTGCCAATACGAAGCGATCGATGTCGGTGCGGGGCCACGCCGCATTCTTGACCGCCGGTGCCTTCGCATTGCGGAGCGGTTGCCAGGCCCAGTGCTCCTTGCGAAGCTTGTCATACTTCGGATTGACGCGATTGATCGACGCGGGAACGCGGACCGCCGGCCAGGCGGCGCCATCCTTGACCCACCTCACCAGTGCGTCAATATCCGCCGCCGTCAGGTCGTGCTCCGGCGGCATCTTGACCTTGGCATGCGTCTTCTTCACCGCCTGGATCAGCAGGCTCTTTTCCGGATTGCCCGGAATGATCGCCGGACCGCGGTTGCCGCCTTTCACGAGGCCGTTGCGATCGTCAACGCGCAGATTCGCGATCGCCTTGGTGTTGGCCGAATGGCAGTTGTAGCAGTTGTTCGCCAGCACCGGCCGCACTTTGCGTTCGAAGAAATCGACAAGCGCATCGTCGTTCGACGCCGGCTGAGCCCATGCCGGGGCGACGGCGACGACAAGCAGAAGAAGCGGGGCAACCTGTCTCATACGAAAGTCCTCTTATCCTCATCAGTGACTATTGTTGTTGGACACATTCGATCGACACGTCACTCTTCGTCGGTACGTCGACGATCACTCCCGATGTCTTGAATTCCAGATAGCGAGCAGGCACGGCGTTCTCCGCGGACAGGCGCTTTTGCGAATCCTCATTGGCAAGGACGATACGCACCTGATATTTGCCCTCGGCGATGCCGGCCCGCGTTGAGCCATTCTCCAGTGTTTCCAGCTTGAACGAGCCATCCGGCGAAATAACTCCGGAGGAGCGCACGCTCGGATCGGTGGCCAGGGCGAACTCGACGAAGCTGCCGCTGAGGAGATTGACGTCGGCGCCCGGAAGGACCACGCGGCCGCGCAGCGGATGCAGCTTTCGGCCATTGCGTCCGCAGCCCGCGAGGGCCAGGATGCCGGCGATCAGGACGAAACTCGCGAGAACTCGAACACGCGGGCGGCCTTGAAGCGTCAACATCGCTCACCTCCTTGGTGTCGGAATCTTGATTACGGATCAAGGCTGACGGGTTCGCCGCCGTTGCGGGTGGCCAGGGCGGTCAGGGTGGGCAGGCTAGTGGAGAGAGCGAGCGGTTTGACGGTGCCATCGCAGAAGACGAACAAGCAGACGCCGGTGTGCGGGCCGCCGAAGGTCATGTTGGCATTGACGCCGGTCTGGTTGTTGGGGGCCGACAGCGGGAACTGATCGCCGCTGGAGGCGTCGACGCCGGCCATTCGGCGAACCGAATTGTTCTGGCCGCCGAAGATGCTGCGGTCCTCGTTCTTGCCCCGAAGCGAATTGGGCCGGATGTGCTTCTCGCCGAACATCAGCGTGTTGGAGGTCCCGTCGGTGATGCCAACCATGGTGACCTGGCCGCGCCAGCCGGGCTTCAGCATGACCTTGCCCGTTGAGTTATCCGCAGCATTGTTCATGCTGGCGACCGGAATGATCGCGCCGGTGGAACTCGAGCCGCTGCCATCGGTGCCAAAGCACGCTCCATAGTCGCTCAGACCGCCTCCCGCCGGCGTGAAATCGCTGACGCTGAGGACAAACGCGGGGCGAGACGGGCAATGGTATACCGCGAGCTGTTGCTGATAGGCGGCGGGCGTCTGCGTCGAGGCGAGATAGTTCAGGTCCCACTGGTTGTAGACCGTGCCTTGCTCCAGGTAAGGCAAGATCAGGACGGCCCAGGTGGCGAAGCCGTCTGGATCCAAGGATGCCGCGGACACTTTGCCTGTCGTGACATCATAGTACTTGTTTCCACCTAGCCAGGCGGGGACCAGAAACTTGTTGGCATCGTGATACGAATGGGCCGCCAGGCCGATCTGCTTGAGATTGTTGGTGCACTGGATGCGTGCCGCCGCTTCGCGGACCTTCTGCACGGCAGGCACCAGCAGCGCGATCAGGATGGCGATGATCGCGATCACCACCAGCAATTCGATGAGCGTAAATCCGCTACGATTGCGTCTCTGAATGGAACGAGGCTTTGCGTTCATGACCATTTCCTTCTGTTAAGAAGAGGCCCCCAGTGCCTTCGATCCCAAGGGTAAAGGCTGGAGACGCACACCGTCTCTCCCGAGGAGCACGCCTCCCTGGGGAACCTCACGGGGTTCGTCTATTTTTTTGCAGTGACAATTCGGTACGTGGAGCGTCGGAGCCGGCGAGCGCACGAAAGCGCCTGTCAGCATTTTGGTTCGCAGCTTTCCTGGCCCCGCAGCACAGGTCCGCCGCAAACTTCCACGTCAAAAAATGGGAGAGACAGAATCAGCGAGCGTTAACACGCCGCCGAGAGATTGATGCGACTACAGCGACATCCCGCTTGCCGGTTGGCAGAAAGGATCCCGCTGCTGGCAAGCGCGTGTTTGTGGATGTTCATGATACAGGCCCGATCAGATAAATCACTATGTTTATCATGTTAGTAGTATTATCGCCGTTCGGGCGGAAGAGGTCAAGCCAATTCGGCGTTTTTTTTTGATTGGCCGGGAAACATGCTGAATCCTCGTCCATAAGTCGTTGCAGCTAAAAAGCCTGCGAGCATAAGTCGTGTATATGGCCGCCAGGCGGCGGCAGGGCGCCTCATCTTTCCCAGATCGCACGCGGGCCAGCGAAAAAACACCAAGCCGATTACCATACGGCTCGGGCAGCTCATAACTGGCAGGACCAATCAGAAATGTCGATACGATGTGTTCGAAAAGATCGCGCACAGGAACGGTCGCTCACAAATCGGCACGGTGCGCAGCGAACCCCAGGACTTTACCGAGGGGTTTTGGGTAAAGCCTCAATGGTTGTAGAGGAACTCTTTGGTGTTGAGAAGCGCCCAGAGAAGATCCTCGTACGCGGTTGCCTGGTTGGGACGAGCCGCGAGATAGGCCTTCATGCGGGTGAGTTCCTCGGCGCTGGGTGGCCGGGAGAGTGCGACCCGATAGAGGTCGCGCAGCTTATCGTCGGGGGAGCGTTTGTCCTTGACAAGCTGCTGGAGCCTCTCGCCGGCGATCTTCTTGGCGAGCTCGACCGAGTTAAAGCGATGCAGGGCCTGGGCGAGCGTGGTGTCGGAGCTGCGTTCGCATTCGCAGGCGCTCGCGAAATCGGGACGGCCGAACACGCTCAGGAAGTACGACTCGAACTGATTGTCCGGCAACTGCACCGCGCGCGTGCCTGCGGGCACCCCCTTGAACGCGGGCCGCGACAGCGTCACCGCATCAATTGCGTCGAACAGCACCTCGGCGTTCAGCCGGCGCGGGTAGAATCGCGAATAGTTCTGCTTGTCGTCCGCGTTGTGCTCGTTCGGAATCGCACTCAGGCGATAGGTATTCGACGTGCAGATGACGCGCACGAGTTTCTTGAGATCATACTTGCTGTCGACGACATGCTTCGCCAGCGCATCGAGCAGCTCCGGATTGGTCGGCGGATTGGTCGCGCGCATGTCGTCTTCGGGCTCGACCAGGCCGCGGCCGAGGAAATGCTTCCAGTAGCGATTCGCCAATGTGCGCGCGAAGTATGGATTTTTCGGCGCCGCCATCCAGTCGACCAGCTTGCCGCGCGGGTCCTCGTCAACAGCAAAAATCGCATCGGGAGCGTCGAGGCCCGCGGGCCTAATGGCCTGCTTTGTGCGCGGATGCTGCGTCTCTGCCTTGCCCGCCTTCATGCTGACGATCCACGATTTGCCCTTCTCGGTGACGGCACCCTTCTTGTCTTTCTTGTCATTCTTGGGCGCCTTCACGTCGACCCGGCTGAAGAATGCAGCCAGAGCCCAGTAATCGTGCTGGTTCCACTTTTCCAGCGGATGATGATGGCACTTGGCACACGCGATTCGCTGACCGAGGAAGAGCTGAGCAACGTCCTCGACCTGCGACGAGATGTCCTTGACCTCTCGATACCACGCCACCGGCGGCTTCTCGATCGCCTCACCTTGCGCCGTCAGCACCTCACGCACGAACTGGTCGAACGGCACATTCTTGTCGAGCGACTCGCGGATCCACTTGTGAAACGCGAATGTCGGCCGGGAATCGTCCTTCGGCCCGGTGCGGCGATTGCGCAACACCGCGCTCCACTTGCCCGCGAAGTAGTCGGCGTAATCGGGACTCGCCAGCAGCCGATCCACCAGCTTCTCGTAGCGGTCGGCGTCCTTGTCCGCGACAAACTTTTGCGTCTCCTCCAGCGTCGGCAGTCGGCCGGCGATGTCGAGCGTCACGCGGCGGATGAACGTGCCATCGTCGCACAGCGGCGACGGCGGCAGGCCGACTTTCTTCAATTGTCGGAACACGTGCTCATCGACGAAATTCTTCGCCGGCGGCAAGTTCGCCACTTGCTGGCCAAGCGGCACAAGGGCGCGAAACGCCGCCACGTGCGTCTGATAGCGAGCCATGACCGCGAAGCTGCCTGGCACGTTGCGCGTCGAGACGAGGCCGGTGCCGCTGACGTCGGCGAGGTCGCGATCGTTGACCTCGAACTGGGCCATGCGCGTCACGTCGACGGTGCTGCCATCGCTCTGATGCGCAATGACGGCGAGTTGCTGGCCGCTGTTGCGTTCCAGCACGCGTTCGCTCGGCAACACCTCGATGCGCGTCACCGTCGGATCGGAGGGCCGTCCGAACGGCGTGCCTTGCGTGATCCAGCGCAGCAGCAGCCGATACGCCGGCGAATCCGGATCGATCTTCTTGCCGCCGCCGTGGGCCATGCCGCCGGACGCTTTCAGGAGCAACATGCTGTTCGCCGGCGCGGACGGCAGAAGCCGTCGGCCGCGTGCTTCCTTGACGATGTACTCGTAGTCATCTTCCGGCTCGAAGCCGAGCAGCGACAGCTTGAACCCGTTCTGCCCCGACGCCTTGCCGTGGCAGCCGCCCGCATTGCAGCCGTACTTGGTGAACAGCGGCACGACTTGATTCGCGAAGTTGATCGGGATGTCGTCAGTGATGTGCGTGACGATGACCTCCACCTTCGCTGAGCCGTTGACGATGATCGTTGCCTTGCCGTCCTTGATCGGCGTGACGAGCCCGGTGGAGTCGACGCGCACGATGCCTGCGGGTTCGACGGCGTACGTGACATCGCGCGTCAGATCGCGCGTCTTGTCGGAGGTGACGAGCAACTGCCGCCAGGCGTCGCGGCCGGCTAGGGTGAACTGGCTGGGTTCTACCTTAATGGATTTTGCGACACCGGCTGCAACAGCGCTATTTCCGATTACCGTCGCGATGGTCAGGCAGAGAACCCAGCGGCAAGTGGTCATTCGATGTCCCCGTCCAGCAAGATGCGCTCAAGGAATACGCAAAAACTTGCAAGTCTCTTCGTAGCTGATTTCGAGATCGAGCGGTACCGACAGATTTTCCGCTAGCCAGAGTGGCAGAGTCGGCAACGGCTTGCCAACATCCATCGGCTTGAGCCACGTCTCCAGTTGCCAGGCTGCGCCGGGTTTCGCCGATGTCGGGATCGCGCGGCAAGCTACCGCATAAGTCGCCGGAGGCTCCGCGCCGAGCGCCGGGTCCTTGCGATCGAGCAGTTCGAGCAATTCCGCATACAGGTTTTGCTGCCGGATCGTAATTGGATCAACGATTGTTACCGACACTTGATGCTGTAAGAGCGTCGCACACTTGGCGACGAACGCACTTCGATTTTCAGGCCGGTCCTTGTTAGCAGGACTGACCAGCTCGATTGCCGCAACGAGTCGCTTGTCACGCTTCATGTCGTAGACGCGGACCTCATATTCATCCTGGGCCGGCAATTGTGTGGCGACCGTAAGTGTGGGTTTCGGCGGTGCCCAGACCGCCGTCGAAACGCCACCGTCATCGGTTGCAGCAGGCTCGGCCGCTGCCGATTGGTCCTGCTCGTAGGTAGTCACATCAATTTCTGCAAATGCGCCAAGGTGGACGCGCGGATGGGCGACATATCTCGTCGGCAATTTGCTCACCAACGACATCACGATCAGCATGGGCCAGCCGCCATGAACGGCTTCCCATGATGCGTATTTTTCCGCGGGCGGTCGAAAATGATCGCGCAATGGCATGGCATACCTCCGACGCCATTGTACTGCATTCTCAATGCAACTCACGAATGAAGTTGCCCGCCGTGGTGGCGTTGACGATGTCGCGTGGCAAGTCGGATTGCAGGCGGACTTCGCCGGTGTGGAAGAGCGTCTCCATGACGGTGCCGAGCAGGTGGCGTGGCGTGTAACGTTCGGTCGCCGGGGTGCCGGCCTGGCGGTCGGATTGGCCGATCACCTGGCCCATGCGCAACCCGCCGCCGGCGAGGAGCAACGGCGTCAGGGTGGCCCAGTGGTCGCGGCCGCCAGTGCGGCTGATGCGCGGCGTGCGGCCCATTTCGCCGGTCACGATCAGCAGGATCTTGTCCGACAGGCCGCGCGCTTCGACGTCGGCGAGGAACGCGGCGACGGCGTGGTCGACCTGGTTGCCGAGCCAGTACATGCCTTCCATGTTGACCGGGCTGTTGTTGTTGGAGTGCATGTCCCAACCGGCGTCCATCACGGTGACGAAGCCGCAGCCATTTTCGACGAGCCGACGGGCGAGCAGCATCTGGCGGCCGAGCAGGTTGGACGAGCGACGCATGTCGCCCCAGCGATGGACCTGGGCGAGGCTGAACTGGTTGCTGGTATCGTAGCCCGCGATGACGCGCGGGTCTTCGCGCGACAGGTCGAACGCCTGGCCGATGCCGCGCAGGAGCAGGTCATATGCTTGCTGGTCGTAGGTGCTGGCGGATTCGAACGCGCGCGTCTGGTCGGCCTGCCGGCGGAAGGTGTCGAGCTGGTTGAGGAGCGTCCGCCGATCGGAGAGGCGATCGGGGGCGATGCGAAGTTCGAGATTTTGCCGCAGCTCGCCGCCGCCGGACGGGTCGAAGAAGGAGAAGTTGGCGCCGAGGTTGGAGCTGGCTTGCACGAGTTTGCGGAGCGAATCGGTCTCGAAATTCGTCGGCAGCCGCGTATTCGCGCCCGGCACCATCGGTTTCTGGCTGAATGCCTTTAGCGACAACCCGCAGCTCACCGGCGGCTTCGACAACGGCGAGCGCAATCACCTG
>DASRSQ010000055.1:0-10928 GCA_035656475.1 Gemmataceae bacterium
GTTGGCCCGGCGGCAGCCCCATCTCGCGGCGCATGGCATCGAAATCGAGGCCCGAATCGACGAGCGTGCCATCGAGATCAAAGATCACGCCGCGGACGGACAAACTGGGACTGGTGCGCACCATGCCGATTGCTTAGTCGGACTGTCATTCTGACACTAGCCCGAAGCGCCAGCGAGGGTTTTTCCGCTTTTCCCACCCTCGCTCGCGCTTCGGGCTAGTAACCGGCTCTGAAAGTGTGGACGAAGCGCTAGGGATCGCGGGCGTCTTCCAGGTACGTGTAGCCCTGCAGCCCTTCTTCGTAGAAGCGGATCAAACGGCCGGCCTGCTGGAAATCGAGACGATTCTCGCGCACCGCCATCTCGACGTCGGTGCGGAACTGCCGCACCAGGTCATTCGGATCCCACTCGACGTAATCGAGCACCTCGCGGACCGTATCTCCCTTGATCACGGTTTCCAGCACCACCTCGCCATTGTCGTTCAGGCTGACGTGTACGGCATTGGTATCGCCGAACAGGTTGTGCATATCGCCCAGGATTTCCTGGTAGGCGCCCAGCAGGAACGCGCCCAGGAAGTAGGGCTCGCCATTGAACGAGTGCAACGGCAGCGTGCGTTTCACGTCGCGGCGATCGATGAAGGAATCGATCTTGCCGTCCGAATCGCAGGTGATGTCCCCCAGCACCGAATGATGCATGGGTTGTTCATTCAGCCTGTGAATCGGCATTACCGGGAACAATTGCTTGATCGCCCAACTGTCGGGCATCGACTGAAACAGCGAGAAGTTGCAGAAGTAAGTCTCGCTCAAGAGGGCATCAAGCCCGAGCAGATCCTCGGGCACGAAATCCAACTGCCGCACGAGCCGTTGCATCTTGCGGCAGATGGCCCAGAACAGGTTCTCGGCCAGGCTGCGCTGATCGATCGACAAGTAGCCGCCGCTGAACAGGTTCATGGCCATATCGAGCGCCTGCTGCGCGTCGTGATAGCTCTCCAGCAGGTTGCGGGCGTTGAGATTATTGAGCGCGCCATACAGGTCCACGATCGGCTGCTCGGCATCGGCCGGCGGCTCGCTGGGAACATCGCTTTCGCCCAGTCCCGACACGCCCAGCACGTTGAAGATCAGCGCACTGTGATAGGCAACGATCGCACGTCCGCTTTCCGAAACGATCGTCGGATGCGGCACGTTGGCGTCGTCGCAAATGCTTTGAATGTGGTAGACGACGTCGTTGGCGTATTCCTGCAGCGAGTAGTTGACGCTCGACTCGAAATTCGTCTGCGAACCGTCGTAATCGACGCCCAGCCCGCCACCGACGTCCATGTATTCCAGCCCCGCGCCGCGGCTATAAAGCTCGGTGTAGACGCGGGCCGCTTCGTTCAGCGCCTGCTTGATGTGGCGGATATTGGGGATCTGGCTGCCGAGATGAAAGTGCAGCAGTTTGAAGCAATCCTGCATGCCGCGATCTTTGAGCTCGTCGAGCGCGCGGAGGATCTCGGTCACGGTCAGTCCGAACTTCGAGCGGAATCCGCCCGAGCCTTGCCAGCGCCCGCCGGCCTTGGCGGCCAGCTTCACGCGCATGCCGATGTTGGGGCGCACGCCGACCTTGGCGGCGTAATCGAGGATCAAGCCCAACTCGGTGTACTTCTCGACGACGGGGATCACGCGGCGACCGATCTTCTGCGCGAGCATCGCCATCTCGATGAACTCGGCATCCTTGAAGCCGTTGCAGATGATCGGCGTGTCGTTCGAAGCCAGCGCCACCACGGCCAACAGCTCGGGCTTGGAGCCCGCCTCGAGCCCGAAATTGAACGGCTTGCCGAAGTTCAGCACTTCTTCGACGACTTGCCGCTGCTGATTCACCTTGATCGGGTAGACGCAGAAGTAGTTGCCCTTGAACTGATGATCCTTCATCGCCTGGGCGAAAGCGGAATGGATCTCGCTCAGCCGGTGCTTGAGCACGTCGGCGAAGCGGACCAGGATCGGCAGGTCGATGCCGCGCAGCTGCAACGAGTCGATCAGTTCCTTAAGATCGATGGACCGGTTCGGATCCTTCGTGGGATGCACGTGCAGGTGGCCCGACGGATGGACGGAGAAATAGCCCGCCCCCCAACGTCCGACCTCGTAAACATCCACGGCGTCGGACACGGCCCACGGCTTTACCTGCTGGTCCAGCATCGATAGTTGGCTCCCGACTGAGAAATCGACACGAATATCGTATCTTATACGACTTTGCCCCAGCGTCGAGGCGAATCGCGCCGGCCGGCGGCGAGAATCGCCGCTTGGGCCGCGCGCCGAGAGCGTGTCGCGCGGCCGGTTGCCCAGGCGCGGAACGGGCCGTGCTCTCGAAAAACGCTATACATGGTGTGAATTCTGGATAGTCTGGCGGCTGTCATTCCGCCTGCGCCAGCGCGCCAAGCGATGCCGAGGATTTTCCGTCGTGACTGAAATCAACTGGCTTGCCAGCGGCGCGGTCAGTGCCTTGTACGCCGCTGCGGCGGTTGCGCGCGGCCAGGTGCTTACCGACTCACGTCTGGCCCAGGCGCTCGCGCCGCCGGTCGAAAAGCTCTTGGCAGGCATGAGCGCAGCAGGACTCGCCGAACCTGCGTTCTGGCGGCATGCGGTGCCACTGGCGGGCACAAGGGAGAATGACCACGATCTGGCCGACCAGATCGTTGGGCACATGACGGGCACTCGTCCAACTGAGGAAATGGTCGCCCGACTGGCCGGCGCCCTTCGCGACGTTCGCCAGACCTTCGATCGTGCGCGGCCGGACGCCGTTCGTGAGTTGACGTTGCGCACCGGGCCGCTCCGCGAGTTGTGGGAAGCCCGCGGGCCGGGCCATTTGGCCGCGATTCGCCGGTTCACCGAGCCCGCGGTCATTGTCCAGCGGGCGCTCGTTTATGCCGTTCCGCCGATCGCCGGTGGCGGAGGCGAGGCTTATGCGTCAGAACACGCGGTCGCCATCGAGGCCGTGCTGGCCAACCCGCACGCCGCGCTCCCCGAGGTCGTCCGGCTCGGCTGGCTGGTGGCACGCTTGGGAAGCGAGGCGCTCGGCGCCGCCTCGGGCATCGCACCCTCTAAATTGTCCCAGCTCGTGGCCGTGGCCACGCTCATGCCGGCGCTCGCGGCCGCGGAGTGGGTCGAGCTGGCGACGTTCGACACTTCGACGATCGCGCTGGCATTACACGCATGGCAAGGCGTGAAGTCAGAGCAGGCAAACGACGCGGCGGTAACTCTCCATCGTTGGTGGCAAACCTACGCCGGGGATCGCGTCCCCTGGGCCGACGCCATGGCCGCGCTCGACCACATGCTAATCGCCGAATCGATCTGACAGTTCCTTTCGCCGCCTGCGCTGGTTTCGTGCGTGCCGCAGGCCTGTTACGATTGGGCCGACATGAAACTGTCTTTGTTCGTCACTTGCCTGGGAGACGTGCTCCGGCCCGAGGTCGGCCAGGCCACCGTGCGCCTGTTGCGGCGGCTGGGGCACGAAGTCGATTTTCCCGCCGACCAGACCTGCTGCGGCCAGCCCTTCTACAATTCCGGCTTTGCGGATCTCGCGCGCGAGCAAGCCAAACGCACGATCGACGTCTTCGACAGCGAGCGGATCGTCGTCGTTCCCTCCGGCTCGTGCGCGGCGATGGTGAAGGTCGAATACCCGCACCTGCTCGCCGAGGACGAGCGCTGGCACCAGCGCGCCAAGGAGCTGGCCAGCCGCACCTTCGAGCTGGCCGACCTGCTCGTGAACCTCTTAGGCGTCGAAGATGTGGGGGCGAGGTACCAAGGCAAGGTCGCCTACCATTACGCCTGCCATTTGCGTGGGCTGGGCCTGGCCGGCGAAGTCGAGCGGCTGCTCAATCGCGTCGAAGGGCTGACCTACGTCGGCATCGACCGGCAAGATCAGTGCTGCGGATTCGGCGGTTCCTTCTCGGTCCGCTATCCGCAGATTTCCACGGCCATGGTCACCGACAAAGTGAACTGCATCGCGGCCACCGGCGCCGATGCCGTCGTGTCGACCGACGCCGGCTGCCTGATGAACATCGGCGGCCGCATGCGCCGCCTGGGGCACAAGACCGAAGTCCTGCACCTGGCGGAAATCCTGGGGCGGCGGTAGGGCGGCGTGTTCAGTAGACCCTACGATGGTCGCCGCCGCCCGACGCGTGTCGTAGAATTAAGGGCGACGTTCGAGAGGCCGCCGGACCACGCATGTCCCAAGATTTTCGGAATCTGGCTCCTATGCTTACCGACCATCTTGTCATCCCAATCCAGGCGATCGATGACGTTTGCCGTCGACATCATGTGCGACGACTGTTGATGTTCGGTTCGGCGCTTTCCCAGAGATTTTGCGCGGAAAGCGACGTCGATTTGGTCGTCGAATACGAGGCTGGGCGCACGCCTGGCTTTGTGGGACTCGGCATGTTAGAGGTTGACTTGAGCCCTCTTTTTGAAGGGCATAAGGTCGACCTGCATACTACTGGCTCGCTGAATCGCGAGTTCCGCGATCGCGTTATTGCGCAGGCCCAGGTGCTCTTTGACAGCCAGCCGCGATGAATCGCGATTGCGGCACATGCTCGAACAGGCGAGAAAGGCAGTTACACGCGCTCAAACCACTAGCCGAGACGACCTCGGCGCCAACTGGGTGTCGCTCTCCCGCATAAGTTTCAGCATGCCGCAACTACCTACTTCGACGAAGCTTTTTTGACCGCATCTACAAGCATCCAGGCGCCGATCGCAGAGACAGCTAGTCCCGATGCTACAGCGAATAGCACGTCCGCATCGAGAAACAGTTTACTGGCGATCAACCGAAATCGAGCGGCTCGCCCCAGCGATGGACCGACCATCGAAGCGAATGCGTAGAGGTAAATAATCCATAGTACGCCCGCGAACACGAATGCAACCGAAATTGCGGCGTATATTACCGCCGCGAGGCGGGCGGTTCGTGATCTTGCCGACGCCATTCTCGACGTACCTTACGCGAACAGCTCTTTGATCACGCGGCCGCTGTTGGCGATCTTCATCGGGCGGTTGTTCTTGCTGGTGAAGGTGGTTTCCAGCGAGATGCCCAAGGCCTTCAGGACCGAGGCCATCAGATCCTCGCTCTTGTAGGGATCGGTCGTGACTTCGGTGCCGTCTTCGTTCGTGGCGCCGACCGTCGTGCCCCCCTTGATGCCCGAGCCGCCGACGACCACGCTCCAGCTGCGCGCCCAATGATCGCGGCCGGCGGTGCCGTTGATGCGCGGCGTGCGACCGAATTCTCCCATCCACAGGACGACGGTGTCTTGCAGCAGCCCGCGCTCGTCGAGATCCTGGATGAGCGTGCTCATGGCCTTGTCGACGATGCCGAGCTGCCGCTCCAGGCCGGTAAAGACGTTGTTGTGCATGTCCCAGCCGCCGAAATCGACTTCGACAAACGGCACGCCTTCTTCGACCAGCCGGCGCGCCATGAGGCAGCCGTTACCGAAGCCGTTGCGGCCGTAAGCGTCGCGCACCTTGGCGGTTTCGTTGTTGATCTTGAAGGCCCCCATCTGCTTGCTAGTGAAGAGCGTGACTGTCTTTTCCAAGACCTTGGCATGATCGACGGCCGCTTCGCCGCGGTTCTGTCCGATGAAGCTCTTTTCGATCGAGGCCAGCATCTCCATCCGCTGGGCCAGGCGGTCTTCCTTGAGCGAAGTGGCGGCGTTCTTCACGTCACCGTTGAAATCCACGACGAACGGCGCGTACGTCATGCCCAAGAAGCCGGGTCCCACGCTGCCGCCACCGACAGAGACAAACGGCGGAATCTGCAAGTCGCTGATGTGGTTGGCCAGTTCATGGCTGACGACCGAGCCGTAGCCCGGGTGCTCGATCGTCGGGTTGGGCACGTAGCCGGTATGCATGTAATACCGGCCGCGCGTATGATCCGCTTCGCGCGTGCTCATCGAACGGACGATCGACAGGTGCTTCATCTGCTTGGCCATCATCGGCAGGTGCTCGCAGATTTGCATGTCGCCGGTGGTCGAGATGGGCTTGAAGCTGCCGCCGGTGGGCGCGCCGGGCTTCATGTCCCAGATGTCGATCGTGCTGGGACCGCCCCCCATGTACAACAGAATCGCCGCCTTGTGGCGCCGCTTCAGGTCCTTGGTACTCGCCGCCAGCGAGTTGGTGAAGTTGATCGCCGGTATGGCCAGGGCCGAGGCGCCCGCCAGATGCTCGAGGAAGTGACGTCGCGTCATACCTGCCGGCGTGCGGAAGAGGCGATTCATGGCGGTCTCCGTTAGTCTTTCGCAAATACCAGGAAGGATTTGCCACCGAGGGCTCAGAGATCACAGAGAGGGAAAGCGCGAAAAACGTGCAGGGCGAAAATCTCTCTGTGTGCTCGGTGAACTCTGTGGCAATCCTCCTCTTTTTTGAATTCGCGGACGTGTTTGCTTAGTGGTTCAAAATGAATTCATTACTGTTGAGCAACACCCACCAGATGTCTTGCAGGGCGGCCATCCCGTCGCCGCCGCGGGCCGCCACCACAGCGTTGGCCATCTGCATTTCGCCCGCCGTGGGCTTGCGAGCCAGGGCCGACAGATACAGCACGTCGATCTTCTGGTTCGGCCGCATGTTGCTATTGGCCACTTTGTACAAGAAGCTGCCGGGCTCGTCCTTCGTGGCGTTCTGAATCAGATCGCCGTTCATCATCATCAGCGTCTGCGGAATCGTGCCGTTGAAGGTCGTTGTATCGTCTCCTTCATCGGTGCCGAAAGCGATGGTGAACTGTTCGAGCCAGGTTCCCTTGGTCTTTTCCTGCTGCTCGAAGGTGCCCTTGGTTTTGTCCGCCTCGGTGGCCACGAGGAGTGATTCGTACAACTCCTCGGCCCGCATCTGCCGCAGGTAGAAGTGGCTGAACAGCGGTTTCTCGCCCAGGGCTGGATCGTCGCGCTTGTTCTTGGTACCCATCTTGCTCGACAGCGAATACGCTTCGCTGAGCGTAATCCAGCGGATGAGCTGCTTCAGGTCATGGCCATGCGCCGAGAATTCGCGCCCCAGGGTCTCGAGCAACTCGGGATGGGACGCGGCGTTGTGCGGCCCCAGGTCGTCGATCGGCTTGGTGAAGCCGTAGCCCAGGAAGTGGGCCCACATGCGATTGACGATCGCCTTGCCCAGGTATTCGCTGCGGACGATCAGCTTGGCCAGCTCTTCGCGGCGATTCACTTCGTCGGCGTAGCCGCTGCGATTGATTTGCGTTCCGTCGACGAACGTCGGGTACGCCACCTTGGTCGTACCATCGCGCAGCTCGAAATAGATTTCCGCTTCCTTGGGGTTCTTATTGCTCTCGCCGGCGAAGTCTTCGTTCTCCAGCCGCGCAAAGTCGACTTCCTGATTGCGCCCGCCGAACGTCCGCAGTGCCTTCGTCTGCCGGAAGAAGGCGTTCATGCCCCAGAACTGATCCTGCTTCCATTCGTTGAACGGGTGGTTGTGGCACTGCGTGCATTGCACTTGCAGGCCGAGGAAATAACGAGCGGTCTTGGCCGTGGCCGTGGCCGCGTTTTCCTGCAGATTGTCGAGCAGGAAGTTCACCGCGCCGTTGTAGTTCTCTTCGCCCGGCTTGCTGCAGCCGGTGGCACTGACCAGTTCCGACACCATCGCGTCGTAGCTTTTGTTCTTCAAGAACGAGCGCCGCAGGTACTGCTGCATACCTTCGCGGTTCACCAGCCGACGCCGATCGCGCTGCGCCGGCGGACGACCAATCAGCAGATTGGTCCAGATGGCCGTCCAGTTGCGGGCGTATTCTTCGGTGTACTTGTCCGACTCGAGCAGCTTCTCGACCAGAGCCCGTCGCTTGGCGGCCCCTTTTTCTTTGCTCGCGGCGTAGGCCGTTAATTCATCGACCGTGGGGATACGACCGAGCACGTCGAGGTACACGCGCCGGCACCACTCACCGTCGGTAGCGACGGGCGAAGCGCTGATGCCCGCGTCTTTCCAACCTTGGCGAATCGCGGCGTCGATCCCGGCGATGATCTCGGCATCGGTCGTACGGCTGGAGGGTTCCGCGGGTGCTTCGAGCTTGCCGTCGGCCTTCTCGACTCGATCGGCAGCCGTCGCGGTTGCGGCGACAGGGATCGTTCGGCTCGTCGTCTTGTCGGCGGCCGAGGCCAGAGCACTTCCGAAAGCTAGAAGGAGCAGTCCCGCGACTGCAGCGCACTTGCAGTTGGTGGGTTGAGTGGCCAAGGCAGAACCGATCCCTGCTGCCCGCAGAATTGGTGGAATACAGCTAGAAAATCGCGGTCGAACAACCACCGCACACGCTCGATTCTAAGCCCGGTGACGCCGTCGGTCACCATTCCGAAACCGGTCGAAAAATTTTTTGATTTTTTGATTCCGACGAGGCTAAGCGGGATAAGTTTGGCCTCAATCCTCCCAAAACGAAACAGTCCAAAGTGTATCGTTTTGCAACACATGTACGAAAACGATACAAGATACAAACGGAACGAGTCGAGAACCGTCTGCCCTTAGGAGGTTCTCGACTCGTTAGTTTTAGCGGTAGGTCGCCGGTGCCTCGCTTACCGGCCGAAGTTGGATTTTAGGGCTTGCGCGACCCTGCATCTGGTTGGTGCTCACCCAACATTTACCGCATTACCGTTTGCGCCCCTGACCTCTTCTCGAACCGGCCCCGTTGCTATGCTCTGTTCCGAGCCTCTTCGATAGCTTGGAAAAGCATCGCTCTCGAACACACGATGCCGTCGTAAAGCAAACACCGTGCCAGATGACTGGGCGCGGGGCATTCGCGCCTCGGATGAGGCGACTCGCCGAGCGCCCTGGGCTCGCGGATTACCGTCAGGCGGCTTCGCTGAACTGCGCGCTGTAGAGCCGACCGTACAATTCCGATCTTCGTAGTAGTTCGTCGTGCGTGCCGACGTCGAGGATCCGCCCCCCTTGCATAACCACGATCCGATCCGCCAGGGCCAAGGTGGCGGTCCGGTGCGTGATGATGACGGTCGTGCGATTGCGAATGAACTGCTCGAGCACTTTGTGGATCAACTGCTCGCTTTCCACGTCGATCTGGCTCGTGGCTTCGTCCAGGATCAACAGGCTGGGGTCGCGCATGATCGCGCGGGCCAGGGCGATCCGCTGTCGCTGCCCGCCGGAAAGCAGGCTCCCCCGCGGCCCGACCACGGTCTCGTAGCCGTGGGTAAGCTTCGATTCGATGAACTGGGCGTGGGCCTGCTGGGCCGCGGCCCTCACCTGGGCGGGCGTGGCCTGCGGCGAGCCGTAGCAAATGTTGTTGTAGACGGTGTCGTCGAACAGCAGCGTCTCCTGCGTCACCAGCCCGATCTGCGAGCGAATGTCCGAGAGCCGCGCGTCGCGCAGATCGACGCCGTCGATCCGCACGTGCCCCTTGATCGGGTCGTAAAAGCGCGGAATCAAATTGGCCAGGGTCGTCTTGCCACAGCCATTGGGACCGACGATCGCGATCGTTTCGCCGAAGCCAATCCGCAGGTTGATGTCCTGCAGCACCGGATGGCCTTGCGCGTAATGGAACTGCACGCCCTCGAACACCAGCTCGCGACGATGCCGGGCCAGCGGAACAGGCTGGACCGGGTCGACGACGCTGGGGCGCCGGTCGATGAGCTGATAAATCCGATCGGCCGCGGCGCTGGCGCGCTGGATGCGGCTATAGACTTCGGACAACTTGCGGGCCGGGTCGCTCGCCCCCGCCAGCAGGCCGAAGAACACGATCAAAGGCTCGATCATCAGCGGCCGCTCGCTCATCTTGATGCCGAACAAATGCGTCTTCTGGTTGATGCCCAGGTACGCTCCGGCCAATAGCGCGACGCAAATCGTCGAGATGCCCAGGATTTCGGTGAGCGGCCGGGTGAGCGAGTCGTAGCGGGCGATCCGCATCGACTTGTGATAGAACTTTTTGCTGTTCAGGTGGAAGCGTCGCCGCTCATAGCGTTCCATGGTGAACGCCTTTACGACCTTGATTCCCTGCAGCGTTTCGTCGAGCGTGCTGTAGATCTGCGACATTTCCTCCATCGCCCGGCGATTGGCCCGCTTGAGCGCCTTGGACAAGGCGTTAATGCTCACGGCCGCCAGCGGCGCCAATAGCATCGACAAGAGCAATAGCTGCCAACTGATCCAGGCCGCTCCCGCCAGGCAGGCGATCATCTTCAGCGGCTCGCGCACGAACTTGCCGAACAGTTCGCGCAGCCCGTTGGCCAGACATTCGGTGTCGTAGGTGAACCGGCTCATCAGGTCGCTGGCCCCCTCGGCATTGAAATGCGCGAGGTCCATGCGGAGGGTGTGCCGGTAGAATGTCTTGGTGAGATCGAATATTGCCAACTGCACGACCCGCGACACGAGTATCGAGTTGATGATCAACAGGATGCATTTCAGCAGCGTGCTAATCACCAGCAGGCCCGCCACGATCACCACGGTTTGAAAGGCGTCGCGCGGCAGGTAGGGGCCGATGATGTTTGCTTTCAGCCACTCGTTGCGCGCGAGCGCTCGCTCTTCGGCTGCGAGTTGTTGCTCGGCACGGCTTTTGTCGCGATGCAGCCCGGCTTCTTTGTCTCCCGGCTCGGCCTTCAGCTCGGCATCGCAGCGCGCGATCTCGGCTTCCAGGCTGGCGATGCGTTTGTTGGAAAGATCGATCGACCGGTCAGCCCATTCGTGCAGCGATTTGCCTTCCAAGGCGACGGCGATGAACGGATAGATGGTGCTGATGCTGCCGCCCCACAACACGGCCACGCCCAAGGCGCACACGACCGAGGCTGCAAACGTCCAGCGGTGCCGCAGCGTAAGGCGCAGCGCCCTGGCAAAGTTGTTCATCCCTGAACCCCCTGCACGTGAAGGAACCGATTGACCCGACAATCGCCACGGATCCGCACGAAGGGCCGATCCGAAAGCGGCAATTCAAGCCGCACCTTGTAGCAGAAGCGCAAAAACGGGCCAAGATCGCTTGCAGCA
>DASRSQ010000056.1:0-2716 GCA_035656475.1 Gemmataceae bacterium
AAATCGCTCGGCGGCACCTTTGACATGCAAGGCGAGGTGCCCAGCGAAGGCAAGCTGTCCCCGGCGAAGGAAAAAGCGAACGAAAAAGGCATGCAGGGCCGGTTGCGCATTCACGACGTGCAAGTCGGCCGATTGCTGAAAGTGCTGGGCGCCACCACCGAACGCAATGTCTCCGGAACGCTGAATGTCGACGTCAGCTACACCCACGATACGCCCGATCGGATGCCGCGCGGCAGCGGCACGATTCGCCTGGCGGGGGTTCAGTGGAGCGATGCCCTCATTGCCGAGAACATTCAAGGGGATGTGGTCCTTGCCGACGGACAGCTGCGCATCCGCGACCTGGAGGGGGTGCTCGCCAACGGAACGATCATGGGGCAGCTGACCTACTACTTTCGCGAACGGGATCGGAGCTGGTTCACGGTCCGACTAGAGTCGGTCGATACAGAACGCCTGCTTGCCCCCTGGTTCGATCAGAAAATCAAGGGGCCGATCCAGGCACGCATTCGCGGCAAGATGGGCCCGGTCTGGCATGGCAGCGCCGATATCCAATTCGCTCGCGGCAATGTGTCCGGCCTCGAAATCGGCGAATTCCGCATCCCGGCCAACTGGAGTTTTGCTCCCGACCAGGGCCATGCCAAAATCGAAATCGCGGAAACATCCGGCCGCATCGCCCGGGGCAACGCCAAGGGCAAGCTCAGCCTTGCCTGGCAGAACGGGGCCCGCGTCGACGGTTATCTTCGCCTGGATCGCGTCGAACTCACCGAATTCATGCGCGAAACCGTCGGCAAGTCCGACCTCGTTGCGGGCCAGACCACGGCAGTTCTCCAGGTCAAGGGCGCCAACGTTCGCTCGCTCAAGGACCTCGAGGGAAAGCTGGTCGCTTCCTTCCAGCAAGCGCAGGCTCTGCAATTGCCAGTGCTCAGTCAGATCACTCCGTTTCTGGGCATTGGGGCCACGACCACCTTTCAACAAGGGAACCTCGTCGCCCGCCTGAACCGCGGGACCGCCAAGATCGAGCAGATGACGCTCCGCGGACGGAACGCGCAGATCTTCGTTAACGGCACGATCTCGCTCGAGGAACGGATGAACCTCAACGTCGTTGCCAAGACCACCGACATCGGCTGGCCGACGCTACGTCTGGGGCCGATCGGCCTGCGTTTGCCCGTGGCGGGGCCGGTGCCACTCGTGGTTGCAGAGGAGGTGACGCGCCTGATCTCGAACCAGGTGGTATACCTGGATGTGACGGGGACCCCGCGCAGCCCCGTGATTCGGCCGCGACCGCTGCCGATCCTGTCCGCCGAGGCGATACGATTTTTTCTGACCGAGGCCAACTTGCCTGTTACGCTCAATCCATGACTTGAATGGTTTGCAGCAAATCTGCAATCTTTGCGCGGTTCCGCGCGCTTACCTTATCGTCAGCTTCGCTAATATCGGCAATTCTTGACGTCCGTTCGTCGTCACTTTGAACCGTGCGGATTACTTCCTTTCACCAATATCATCTCGCCAAGCCAAATCAGCGGTCCTGCTTCGTCGATCGGGGAACCTGGGCAAAGATTGCGCGTTTGTCGGGGTTTCCCGTATTTAGCGAAGAAAAGGAGTGTGGCGAAGAGTTCGGCTCACCGAATTTGGAAAAGTTGTCGATTTTAGAGTAACGGAGTCAACCAGGACTGACTCGGCGACCTACCCTGGGGTCGTCGAGACGTCGAAAGGTTTTAACAGATGAACAGGCGAATTTCATTTCTGATAGGTTCATTCGTGATCTTGGCAGTATTGAGTGGCTGCAATTCGGGACCCACGCGTGGCTTTTCGCTCATCCCGCCGCAGGGGCACAAGTTGACGGACAGCGCGAAGGCGATGCGTGCCGCGAACACGCAAACCCTGCTGGTGCCGCGCGAGCTGGAGAAGCAGCCGCTGCCCGAATATATTGTTGAGCCTGGCGACGTGTTATCGGTTGCACCGGCGGATCTCGATTCGCCCGCTCGCAATATTCCCTTCGATCAGCCGGTCCTGCCGGACGGCACGATCAACCTTGGCAAATATGGCCACCTGATGGTGATGGGCCGAACGGTTCCCGAAATTGAGCAATTGGTCCAGGCCGCCGTCCTCACCAAGACAAAGGATGCTGGCTTCATCACGGTTCGTCTGACCTCGCGCCAGAGCAAGGTCTATTACGTCATCGGCGAGGTCAATTCGCCCGGCCGGTTCACGCTCAATGGCAACGAAACCGTGCTGGACGCCCTAATGCAGGCCGGCGGCCTCACTGACAAGGCGTCGCGCGACAACATCATTCTCACGCGCCCGTCCAAGCCGAACTGCCCGCGCATGGTCCTGCCGGTGTGCTGGAAAAAGATCGTGCAGCTCGGCGACACGAAAACCAACTATCAAATGGCGCCGGGCGACCGCATCTACGTGCCGGGGCGTAGCGCGTGGAGTTCGATTTTCCCGCGGCATGACAAGTCGCCGTGCGATTGCGAGAACAATACGCCGCAGGCTTTCCCGCCGTATCCAGGGGATGATTGCTTGCACCCGGCCAACGCGTTCCGGGGCAACCACGACGTGCCGCTGCCGCCCTCGGGAGCGATCCTCCTGCCGCCGCCTCGCAAACAGTAATCGTTTGGCGATTTCGGCGCGGTTCGGAATGTCGGTTGCAGGAGGGGACTCGGGCCTTTCCCGAGTCCTAGTGCATCGTCAAGGCTTAAACTGCGGGTTGCGAATT
>DASRSQ010000057.1:0-3353 GCA_035656475.1 Gemmataceae bacterium
TGTCTTGACCCTTGTTTACCTCGACCCTTGTTTGTCCCGGCCTGCTTGGCTAGATAGCCGGGCCGGAAAGAGCGGCGCGAAGCCCTTATTTGCGGCGCCCGGAGAGGTGGCAGAGCGGTTGAATGCACCGCACTCGAAATGAGGCATACGGGCAACCGTATCGGGGGTTCGAATCCCTCCCTCTCCGCCAGTCCTTCCACGACCAACTTTCTCTGTGGCTTGCGCGCGCTCAATAAAGCCCAATAACCACGCGCTTTGCGCACAAACCTCCGCACTTCGCAGCATCGGCTGAGGGCCCAAATTCTCTCTCTTGGCCCGTTTGTCTCCGAACCTTCCGACTCCGGGAATTTAGTACGGTTCTCCTAAGCGGCTGATTCTGAGTCGTTTTTTGGGAGGCCCGTTGAGCCGAGAACCCCCGCACTCAGAGACTGGCGTTGGTGCGCTCCGATCACGATGAGGTCCGCTGAGAGTTCACTCGCGACGCGGACGATCAGTTCATGCGGAGGCCCGAATTCAACCCGCACGTCGCTTCGCCGCGCGCGTCCACTTTCAACAAGAAGGCCTTCGAGCTTCGCGGAGGCCTGGCTTCGGAGCGACTCCCTTAAATCGTTCTCTTTGTGTGCCGATATGCTGGCAAGTTCGGCTATCGAATCTGATTCAATCACATGGAGCAGTGTAATTCTTGCAGAATGCAACGTCGCCAACTGGATAGCACGCGACAACACCATGTCGCGTCCTGTTGTTCGCCCAATTGCCACGAGAACTGCCTTCATTGTTCAGTACGCCACAAGAAAAAGAGGCCAAATCGACACTGGACGCGCTCACCCAATTTTGAGCTTGCTCATTGTGATTAGTTTCTGGAACACAGAAACTATCTTCTTGATCTATCGCAATGAGTCGAATGGTTTTGATGATCAATTAAACAGATGGATATTATGACTCGATGTCCAAAGCTTGGCTGCGCCGTTAACACTGGCATCACCACCGAAATGGTATGCTTCAGCAGCTTGCCTGACGTCGCAGTTCCGGTGAACTGCCTAGCCTGCGGCGGGAAGCATTGGTGGAAGCCGTCCTGCGCGTAGATCACGGGAAAGCAGGATAGTGACTTACCCGACGCTCACGTTATGCCTTCCGACCACCGGCGGCCGGCAATTCATTAAAATATTTGCCATGTTGAACGGCGATATTGGGGACGACGGCGGTTCTGAGGCTAAAGCTTCCAGATATTTCACTTAGGCGACAGCTTCCTTCCGGCAATCTACGCAGCGTTTTTCGCGTCACTCGCACGCTTTAGATCTTGATCCGCGCAGGATAGGCGTATTGTTGCAACTGAGGGATGTTAGCGCACCGTGCGATGATGGCGTTCAATGAGTACGAACATCAGGACCACTACCGCCGCTAGCACCGCGAAAATCACCGGCGCGCTGACACCCAGGAGTTGCGGCAACTGCACCTTGCCCATCGCGCCTACAGGCAAGATGTTGGCCTTCACCCAATCGAAGCTGAACGCATAAAGCGCGCCACCGACAAGCATCCCAACGGCGCCCACGAGCGCATGCAGACTGCCTCCGCCGATTGCCGCTAATGCTGTGCCCGGGCAGTAACCGTAGAGCACCATGCCGACGCCGAAGATCGCTGCTCCGAGCGAGATCGCGAGTAGGTCAGCGGGCTTGATGTGGAATTGGGCATAGCCAAATTGCACCAGCGCGAACACGCCGACGCCTCCAACCACGATCGCGGTCATCATGACCTTGATTACGGTGAAATCGCGAAGCAGGAACTGTCGGACGATCGTGTTGTAGTCGGCAACGCGGCCGCGATGCAGGAGGAAGCCGAAAGCGGTGCCGAACACGACCGCGAGAATTAGAAGGGCGGTGCCCGTGACGGGAAACATGGACGGCTCCATTCAACTGGGTCGTGGACGGAAAAGGATAAAAGCGGTGAGGATGCCGGCCGGGAACATGACCGCGAGGAAGACCCAGCCACTGAGCGCAAGTTGGAGCCCGCCGGAAATTCCATTGCCGCTGGTGCAGCCATTCGCCAGGCGAGCTCCGTACATGGCGATGATGCCGCCCCCGAACGCGACGAGATAGCGCTTAATGACGGACGGCCCAAACCGCTCGGCCCACAGAGTCGGAACGGATTCAAGCTTCCATGCGCCAGCGAACAGCGCAGACAGCATTCCGCCGAGTATCGTTCCGATCAGGAACAGAGTGCCGTAGTCGAGCTGCAGGGCGTTTTTTGCCCAGTACGTGTTCTTTGCGATCGCCTCAGCGCCGAGGATCGGCGTAGCGGCGCCACCAGAGACTTGCGATAGCGCGGTGGTAATGCCGATTGGGTTGTTGACGACGACAAAGACGACCCAACTCAGTACTCCGATCCCGGCACCTATGAGATAAGGGCTCCAGTCGATCCGGGCTGCGCGCGAAGCAGGAAGCGTGTCAAAGATTGCGGCCATGGACATCACTCTTGAAGAAGAAAATCACTTGCGCTCACAGGTATTCACGCCCAGCAGCGTATAGGCGGGGCAGGATCGCATCGCGGCGGTGACGATCATCACCACGCCGATGGCGGCAACAACCCAACGCCATAGACCGAGGCTTGCGAAAGCGGGCGCACTTGGTGGCAGAAACGAAAGCGCCAAAATTATGAGCCCTATGATGAGCCGGGTGACCCGATCAATGGTTCCGACATTGTTCATGGCGTGATGATCTCTTGCGCACGTGTGATACTGCTACCGAATAAGGGCTACCTGTTATTAGAGCAGGATTGCGAGCGACGAGAATTGATCCAAGTCAACAATGGCAGCTTGCGGCGGCCTTCGGTGGGAGGCGCGATACTGAACCGCATCACCGCCTTGATAGATGGCTTCTATAAGTCTGTGGGAATCTGGCGATCACCGATACGCTCAGCATCCGGGAACGAAGCATCATTCGAAATTGACGGCCCCGCAAAGTGGTTGAGGCTTTCGACGGCCGTCTGGCCGGGCAAAGAAATGGGCGGGCGCACGGCGTCGGCCGAAGCGGTGGAGCTTGATTCTACAGGCTACACGTCCAAACCAACCGGAGATTGGTGAAGTTGCGCGTTGCTACGAAATCCTGCGAGAGAATGTTAGTTCCCAGTTCCTCTCCCTCCGCCAGCTTTACTGACGCTACCCCCGGCTTGCGCGCTCGACCAAAGAGTGTGCCGGTGGATTCCGCTTATTGCGCGATAACGTTCGCGAGGTCTCAGGAAAGAGCGCGACGCTTCCACGTCGCGCGTCTCGCTCTGCCAGTTGAGCTACGCGGCCTTGGAACGAAGGTCAGCCTTCGCCTCCGATCCGGATGGCTCAGCTTCTTTCTCGGCGACAGGGG
>DASRSQ010000058.1:0-3041 GCA_035656475.1 Gemmataceae bacterium
GACACTAGTCGGTCAGGAAGGGTGAGCATATTCCAGGAGCCGGTGTTTTATCTCAAAGCGAGTGCTTCCGATTCGTCGATCGCTTTCGTTGGTGCCACAGTGCTGGCCATTTTAGCGGGTGATCGGGATGGGGCATCGTCATCGTTTTCTCCTAGTGTCCGCTTTGGCGCATCCGATGCGTGGGGCACTTCAAACGGAGTAGTTCGTCCGCAGTACTTCTATGGCAAATACGAGACCGTTTTTCCGAAGGTGTAACGGAATTATGGCGCCAGCCCATTGGAAAGCGAAACAGGGAGTGAGGCGTAGGGGTGGGCGGGAGCATTGATTGCGATTGCGAGACGGGGGCAACTGTGCGGAATCAACGCGAACAGTGCAGGTTCCGCACAATCCATTACACCAGCGACAAATCTGTTCGTCAGGACGGGAGCCGCATTCCGCGATGATTCCGGCACTTCACCGGTTTCCTCTCACTGCTTCGAGTTCGGCACGCAGTCTGCTTGGACGATAATTCCATTACGATCAACCTTCAGACGGGAGAACCACCATGACTGCCGCACTTCATGTGGAAATGCATGCTGATCACGCGCACTGGAATAACGAATTGTCGCTCTGGGAAGACGATATCGAGATCTGGCAGATGGAGATCAACAAGGCGCTGGGTGAACTCGACTATCTCAAATCGGCGCTGCAAGAGCAGCGAAAAGCGTTGGAGGCCCATGCTGAGGCGATACGCCTGCACCGTGAACACCTGTCAAAACATGAGAAGGCACTGGCGGAATACGAAAAAGGTGAAACAGGCGAAGAACTCATCGCGATGGCGCCGGACCATCAAAAGGAAGGCGCCAAGCATGGCCAGGAACGTAATGCCCATGAACGGATCAAGAAGCATCACCACACGATGATCGCGCAGTTTTCCTTGCTGCTCAAGGCGCTGGCCAAGCCGCTCTAGAGATGAGCGACGCTGGTGGCTCACATCAGCCGTCAACACAGGAGACGAAGATGAGCGACTCAGGTATTCGGGCTTTCGACAGCACGATTCAAACGACCAACGTCTGGCTTCACGAACTTGCCGGCCGGCTTGGTTCCGACGACAAACAGCGGGCCTATCACGCGTTGCGGGCTGTCTTGCACGCGCTCCGCGATCGTCTGCCGGTCGAGCACGCGGTCGCCTTGGGGGCACAGTTGCCGATGCTCGTCCGCGGCTTCTACTACGAAGGCTGGCATCCGCACGATAAGCCTTTCAAGGAGCGCCATAGGGAAGAGTTCCTGGCCCACATCGCGTCGGTCCTTCGCGATGACGCTGATATTAGCGCCGAAGACGCTGCCCGCGCCGTCTTCGAGGTGCTCGCCAAGCATGTCTCTACTGGCGAAATCAAGCATGTGATGGCCACCTTGCCGGGCGACATTCGTTCGTTGTGGACGGACGTAACCAATCGGGCGTGTATGTAAAAATCGAGCAATCATGAAGGAGGTCCCCATGCAACTGCCACTTCAAGTCTCATTCAGGCATATGGCTCATTCCGCAGAAATCGAAAACCTGGTGCGCGAAAAGGCCGCCAAGCTCGACGAATTCTCGGGACACATCATGAGTTGCCGCGTTGTGGTGGAGCCGAAGGGCAAGCATCATCTGCACGGCAATCTCTACGAGGTCCGAGTTGACATCACCGTGCCCGGCGAAGAGCTTGCGGTGACACGCGAGCCGAACCAACACACGGAGTATCGCGATATCCACATCGCGCTGCGCGATGCCTTCGACACCGCCGGTCGGCTGTTGGAGGATTACGTGCGCCGCAAACGCCACGACGTAAAAGCATTGGAGACGGCGCCCCACGGCAAGGTGTGCAAGCTCCTGCCCGACGAAGGTTACGGTTTCCTCAAGACGCTGGATGGCCGCGAGGTCTATTTCCACAGGCACAGCGTCTTGCACGAAGGCTTTGAACGCCTGGAAATCGGGACGGAAGTCGCTTTCGTGGAAGAGGCCGGCAACAAGGGGCCGCAGGCCAGCACGGTGAAAATCGTTGGCAGGCATGGACACCAATGAGAGAGGTTCTTCCAATGCCCGAGAATTCAACAACGCTCCTACCTGACGCCCATGAGCGACCCGGGGAAGTAGCCCGCGAGGTTCCCAGCGTGGTGCCTGCGCCACAGGGCCAGGGGCAATCTGTCCCGACGCCGGAGCAGATCTTTCGCGACTACGCACCGCGCATCTATCATCTGGCCCGCCGCATGCTCAGTAATGAAGCCGATGCACAAGACGTGACACAAGAGGTCTTCGTGCAAGTGATGCGCAAGTTGCCCAGTTTTCGCGGCGAAGCCGCTTTTCCGACTTGGCTCTACCGGGTCGCCGTGAACGCGGCGCTTGCTTTTCGCCGCAAACGCGCCGTGCGGGAAGAAGGCCGCATTCAAGATCCTCTTGAGGATTTCCGCGAGGATGGAACGCGCCTGGCTCCGGTGAGACACTGGGTACACGAGCCAGAACAACGGGTGCTCGAACACGAAACGCACGAACTGATCGAGGAAGCCATCGCAGCCCTGCCCGATGCTTACCGCGATGTTTACGTGCTTGCCGACATTGAGGAATTGCCCAATGCCGAGATTGCCCAGATGCTCGATCTGAGCCTACCCGCCGTGAAGAGTCGTTTGCACCGCGCGCGTCTTCTTATGCGTGAAGCGTTGGCGCCGCACTTCGAGGAGGTGGCCGCGTGATGACTTGTCGTGAAGTGACCGAGGTTTTGCTTGAATTCGAATCCGGCGAACTGCCCCAGGAGCACCGCGCGCGTGCCTTGCAGCACATGGACCATTGTCCATCGTGCGTTGCGTTCGTGGAAAGCTATCGTTTGACGATTCAGCTTTCCCGGCGTCTTCCAAGGCCCGTTTTGCCCGAGCAACTCCAGCATTCGCTGCAGGCGCTGCCGATCGAATTGCAGGGCGAACAAGCGACGCGAAAATTCGACTGATTTCCGAATCCACGAAGCGTCAGGCGCATCTAAATATGTGGAAAGGAGGGCAAGTGGGTCCGAAACCCCCTGACTGCTGTAGCA
>DASRSQ010000059.1:0-9058 GCA_035656475.1 Gemmataceae bacterium
ACAGAGCGTGACATTGCCAAAATCGAAAAGACCCTGGATGTGAAGCTGCCGGCCCACTACCAGCGCTTCCTGCTTGATCACGTCAAGCAAGTTGCCAAGGCCAAGCGTGCAGGCGCATTCGTCCCCTTCTTCATCACGGCCAAGGAAATTATCGACGCCAACAAGGAGTTGCGGGCTGATCCGAGTCTGCGCAATACCAACCAGGACACCGAGTCATGGCCGCTCAAGTTTCTGATTGTTGGAAGCAACGGCAGCGACGACTGGTGTGTCGATCTGACCAGCAAGCGCGCGGTGATCTGGTTCTTTGACAGCGAAGCATACGGCACCTTTCGCCAGGCCACGCCGTCTACCTGGGCGGAGTTCTTGAAAGAGCTTGAATCCCCAAAGCCGGCGGAGCCGCTCCCGATTCGCGACTTCGTTTGCAAGAAGGGCGAGCCCACCGCCGATGGCGCAAGCGACGGCAGTTTCACGGTCACTGACGCCAAGGGGCGGACGTGGGTCTGCTACGAGAGACGGGAGCCCACGCAGGAAGATTTGCTGGCGCGCGTTCGGGGAGAGGTTCGCACACCGTCCTGGCTCGGGGAGAAAGGACTACGCAATCTCACTGTGGCCGATCTCGACGAATTGCGCGCCTGCCTCTCAAAGGAACGGTAAGTCAATCTCACAGGAGAAAAGCCATGCCAACGGGGACCATCGCCGATCCAGCACTCGCTCAACAATTGCTCGATGCGTTCGACGCATCGTCTGGGGTGCATCCAGGTTTTCGGCCCGCCCACGCAAAGGGATTGATGTGCAGCGGCACCTTCACGCCCTCTCCCGAGGCGGCGAAGCTGACGCGCGCCTCGCACGCCAGTGGCCCGGCCACTCCCGTGACGGTGCGTTTTTCGGACTCGACGGGATTGCCCAACATTCCCGACAACGACCCGGCACGATCCGGGCCGCGCGGCATTGCCATCCGCTTCCACCTGTCCGACCACGTCCACACCGATATCGTCGCACACTCCGCCAATGGCTTTCCGGTCCGCACCGGAGCGGAGTTCCTCGAATTTCTTCGCGCCGCGACGGCCTTCAAAGCCGGGCAACCTGAGGCGTTCTCCGCGTTCCTGGCAAGCCATCCGCAAGCGAAGCGATTTGTCGAGCTACCCAAGCCGATACCGACGAGCTTCACGCGCGAGGCATTCTTCGCGGTCACGGCGTTCCGGTTCACCAACTCGGATGGCGCCAGACGATTCGGACGGTTTCGCATCCTCCCCGAAGCAGGGACCGAGTATCTCACCAATGAACAGGCAGCGGCGAAGTCCGAGAACTTCCTGTTCGAGGAGATCGGCCCACGTCTCGCCAAAGAACCGGCCCAATTCAGCGTCCTCGTGCAAATGGCGGAGCCCGGTGACGATGCGAGCGATGCCAGCGTGCCCTGGCCCGATAGCCGTCCGCAAATCGCGTTCGGCACCATCACCTTGACGGAGCGCGTGGACGATCAGGAACCGGAGCGGCGCAAGATCATCTTCGACCCAGATCCGCGCATTGACGGCATCGAGCCATGCGATCCGCTCACGCAAGTGCGCGCGGATCTTTACCTGCTAAGCGGCCGTCGTCGTCGAGCCGCCGCCGGGGACGCCAGGCGTTGAATGTTTGCGAATGGCCATTCTCGAGGAGCAACCATGCGCGTCGGCATTTGCACGGATCACGGTGGCTTCACGTTGAAGGAAGATCTCGCCGCGCGGCTTCGGGCTGCGGGGCATGAGATCGTCGACTTCGGGGCAAACGCGCTCAACAACGGCGACGATTATCCCGACTTCGTCACGCCGCTCGCTCAGGCCGTTGCGGCGGGCAAGGTCGAGCGTGGTATCGCGGTGTGCGGCAGCGGCGTCGGAGCGTCGGTCTGCGCCAACAAGGTGCCCGGCGTGCGCGCGGGGCTCATTCAGGATCATTTCTCGGCCACGCAAGGGGTCGAAGACGATCACATGAACGTGATCTGTCTGGGCGGCCGCGTCATCGGTCCGGAGTCGGCGTGGGATCTGGTGAAGGCGTTTCTTGCTGCCAAGTTCAGCGATGCCGAACGGCATTTGCGGCGACTGGGCAAGGTGACGGCCCTGGAGAGTTCCCGTACGCATGGCTGAGGCCGCGCCAATTCCTCGCGGAGCATGCCAACGACAAGCGGACCAAGCTTGCGCTGGCAGCGTTTGGTGATTGATGTCGGAATCGTGCTCGCGTCGTAGGGTGCGTGAACGCACCGCGAGCGACGCCATTTTCCAGAGATGCGTTCGGAGTCGTGAAGCAGCATCGCCGAATGCTCGCTCTCTCACGCGGTGTGTTTCACACACCGTTTCACGCACCCTACTTCGTCACCGAAGAACACCACGCCTCACTCGATGAACCGGAACGCGCCGATGGCGGGCTCCTCCCAGTCGAGGCTTTCGACGCCGTGCTGCGCGGAACCGGCAAATCTGGCCGGCGAGGGAATAATCTCGACGCGCACCACCTTCGTCTCGCCGACCTGCACAAGGCCCGCATGCACGGCCGCGGCGGCGAGGCTTGAGTCCAGGGTGTAGATCCTGGTGCCGAAGACGCCGGCGTCGCTGACGCCGGTGACGACGAACGTGAGTCTGGCGCCAAACCAGTCGGCGTAGCCGCGCGCGAGCCAGCCGGGATCGGGACGCGGCACCTCGACAGCGGTGCCCGGAAGTTGTGTCAGCATGTGCACGTCGGCAAGCGGCGCGGATTCATAGCCAGCGCTCGTGATGAGGTGGAAATCGAAGGTGTCGGCAGGCAGCATGGCCGAGAAAACCGCGTCGGTGGTGGTGACACGATGCTTTTTCCGCAAGCTGAGAAATTCCGCGGGGGCATCCTTGGCAATCCGCGCTGCCAGCGCCCTTGCCCGTTGATGCAAATCGTCGTTACCCAGATGCGCCACGCCGACCAGGGCCGAAAATGCGCGCGGACCAAGCTCGAGCAGCTCCGCCTCTGCATTCGCACGCTCTTCGGCGGAATCACTGCCGAGCCGATGGATCGCCAGACCCAGGCGACTGGTGTCGTCGTGAGAGTTCACCGGCGCGAATTCGATCTTCTTCAGATCGGCGGCAAAGACAGTGATCGGGCCGAGGCGCGTCTGGAACGTCATTTTGTAGTCGGTCAACGTCCCTTCCATGGCGCGGCCGTCGCGCAGGCGTAACGTGAATTTCGGCCTGGCGAAGATGCGCGGATCGGGAGGCGTGTCATCCCATTCGTGGCCGTTGTTGCAGCGATGCAGGTCGCCGGACTCTTGGCGATGACCGGCCTTGCACATGCAGACGCCGACCTGCCCGAGTGCCTGACATTGCCAGCACGCCACCTTGCAGTCCCAGGGCAACGGCTTGCCCCAGCAACACTCCTTCATGGCCTCGCGCATCTCCGGCGGGAATTCGCCGTAGTTGGCGACCTGATCGCGCAGCCAATCGCGCGAGCCCCAGGCAACGCAGTCGATATAGGTGCGCCCGGTGCCGAGCGTTTCGCCAAGCTCGTCGAAAACTTCGAGGTAGCCGTCATCGCCATCGGTGGTGGTGCGAACCGCGTAGGTGATGACGCCATCGACCGGTACCCGGTAGTTGCGGACCGAACCGATGTCTTCTTCGGTGAAATGCTTGTGGTAGAACTCGTAGGCCTCGCGCGCCGCCGTCGGCAACGCATCGGGCTGCACGCGCGTCGCCTCTGCCGACAGCTCATCATCGCGCGGATAGCCATCGTTGTCATCACCTTCCCGGGCTTCACCGGTGTCGGTGTAGCCGCGGTAGGCGAGATAGCGGTCGTAGTGAAAATCGCGTAGGAGTTGGGCGTAGTAAGTTTGGACTGCCGCTGCATCGAGTGCCATGCTCATCCCCAGTTCGACCTTGCGAAAACCCATATTACTGCACTGGACGCTGGCCCCACGGCATCGGCATCGTCGGCGGTTTGCGATGCCGATCCTTGCGCACGTCCTTCGGACGCGGATGGAAGTACGTGACAAATCGGCAAAGCTGCTTCACCGCCTCCTCGTACGCATCCTTTCCCTTCTCGGCGGTCGCCAGCTCGGCTTCGCCGAGGACGCCGGTGTCGCTGTAGCTGCTGGTCCACGAGATGCACGTCGCGGGGCCGGCGCCGAAGAGGTCGACCCAGTTGAACGGGCTGTTGTCATTGTTGAAGCTGATGTCGCCCGACTTGATCAGATCCTTGCGCACGTTGTCGCCATCGAGGTACAGGTAGAGCGATGTCTCCAGTTCGCACGCATGGGCACAGCCGCCGGGAAACTTGCTCTTGCGCCAGCGCGGCAAGAACGCCTTGTCCACGGTCAACAACTGCCACCACGCGGCGAGCACGCATTCGGCATCGGTTTCGAGGTTGGTGCGGCGAGCGACCAGATCGAGGTTCGGCATATTCGAGCCGTGGCCGTTGAGGAGGATGATCTTTTTGAAGCCGTGGTAGGCGAGCGACTTGGTGATGTCGAGCACGTGATGCATGAAGTGCTCGAAATCATTGTTGATGGTGCCGGGGAAGTCCATGACGTGGCCGGTGTAGCCATAGGCGACGATCGGCAGCACGAGAATCTTGTCCGGCATCGCCTGGCCGGCGCCCTTCGCGATGCCGCCGGGGCAGACGAGATCAACATCGAGCGGCAGATGATGCCCGTGCTGCTCGACGGCGCCGCACGGCAGGATACAGACTTTGCCCATATCGACGGCGTCATTGATCTCGGGCCACGTGAGCTTTTCGTAGCGATACTCGGTTGCGGCACGGCTAGGCATGGGATGCTCCGGTGGGATGGTTGCGAGGACGCGGATTGTTGTACCATGCGGAGGCGGGGCTAAACGAGGCCGGGTTCTATAATGGGAAGGTTCGAGTCACCTCCCACTCCTTCGAGACCACGCCACATGGCAAGCCCGCAATCGCCGGATACTCCCGCAGCGACAACTCCGGTTCCGAGCAAATCGGATGAGATGGCATTTCATCCGTCGTCGGAACCCTTGGTTGGCGTCGAAATCGAGCTGCAGATTTTGGATCGCGAAAGCCGCGATCTCGCGCCGGGGGCGGTGCGAATCCTCAAGGCGTGCGAGGAGGCAAAGGTCGAGGGCGTGTCCGCCGAGCTGATGCAGTCGATGCTCGAGGTCAAGACCGGCGTGTGCCGGACGGTCGACGAGGTCCGCGAGCAGCTCATGGCGCGCACGCGCATCGTTCGCAACATCACCAGCTCGCTCGGCTACGAACTCGCGATGGGAGGCACGCATCCGTTTCACCGCACGACCACGGACTCCATCTATCCGGCCGAACGCTACGAGAAGATCCTCGATCGCCTCGCCTGGCTCACGTATCAGCGCATCATGTTCGGTTTGCATGTCCACGTCGGCGTGCCCTCGGGGGACATGGCGATCGGCGCGATCAATCTGCTGATGCAATACGTGCCGCACCTGATCGCAGCGTCGGCGAGTTCGCCGTTCTGGCAGGGCGTCGATACCGGATTGGCGTCGAGCCGCATCGCGCTCTACCGGCTGTTGCCGCACGCGGGGCTGCCGCTTTACTTCAGCAACTGGAAGGATTTTCGCAATTACTGCAAGGTGATGATGGATTGCCAGACGATTTCGTCTTTCAAGGACATTTACTGGGACATTCGACCACGCCCCGACCTCGGCACCATCGAGTTTCGCATTTGCGACGTTCCGCTGACGATCACCGAAACGCTGCGTCTGGTCGCATTGGTGCGCAGCCTGACGGTCGCCGGCCTGCGTTTGCTCGCGGACAAACCCCGCCTCGTGCGCGGCGACATCAAGCGCCACTGGATCGCCGTCGAGAACAAGTGGCTTGCCACTCGCTATGGCCTGCAAGCGATCTACATCCGCACACCCAGCGGGAAACGTCGGCCGCTCGTCAAGGACCTCTCCGACCTGATCGAGCGCGTCATGCCCATTGCCAAGGAAACCGGCGATGACAAGTATCTCGCGGCCCTCAACCCTGTCGCCAAGCTCGAAACCGGGGCCGACCGCCAGCGCAAACACTTCCGCGATTCGGGCAACTGGAAATCCCTGGTGGACTACATGGCCCTGCAACTCTTGCAGGATCTGGAGGCGGGCGCGTCCGGCTAACAAACATGAGCACGCTGTTCTACGACGACGACTTGGCGTACATCCACGATGTCGGCTTCGGCAGCTTCGCGAACGGCGTTGCGCCCGAGCTGATCCAAATCCTGCAAGATGCGGAAATCGACGACGGCCTCATCGTCGATGTCGGCTGCGGCAGCGGCATCCTCGCTCGCCATCTCACCAAGGCCGGCTACGACGTGCTCGGCATCGATGTCTCGCCGGCCATGATCGCCCGCGCTCGCGCCAAGGCGCCGCCGGCAAAGTTCCAGGTTGGCTCGCTGTTCACGGCAAAGCTGCCAACCTGCCGCGCGATCACGGCACTTGGCGAGGTGGTGTGCTATCGCGCTGACACCGGACGCGATCGGCTCGCCAGCTGGTTTCGCCGGGCAACCAAAGCGTTGATGCCAGGCGGGCTGTTGATTTTCGATGTCGTCGAGCTTGGCGTGGATCGGGACCGGCCGCCGAGCTTTCGCGCCGGTCCGGACTGGGCGTGCCTGGTGCGCTGCGAATACGATTCGCGCCGCAACCAGTTGATCCGCCACATCACCAGCTTTCGGAAAGTGGGGGAACTGTATCGCCGCAGCGAAGAGTCGCATCGCGTGCAACTCTATCAACCCGCCGACATCGCAACGATGCTGCGCAAACACGGCTTCGAGGTGTCGATGGTGCGCAGCATCGGACAATTCCCGCTCTTGCCCGGCCGCGCTGGATTCATCGCGAGGTTGGCGGACTGAGACACGAACGCCATAGCGCAAGCCAGGGACCCTGCTGAGGCCGGAGGATCTTCGCTTGCGCTCCGGGTTGGTATTGATTATTACTTCGCGGAATGGACCGCGATATTACCGAGCTCGTTGATGTAGAGGATCACGTCGACATTGTCGTCGCGGAAGACCTCGGCGCCGAAGGAACGCGTCTTGTCGGAGAATTCCTTCTCGCCGTACTTGCGGCACTTCACGTTCAGGCCGTGCGTCCAGACTGGTTCCTTGGCCTTGGGGGTCGGCGCCTTGAGGTCCTTCGGGGCAGGGGCAACGCCGATGCTGCCGGTCTCGCTGACGAAGATGAGGTTGCCGGTGGTGGCATCGTTGTAGACCTCGACGCCGAACTTGCGCGTGTCCTTGGTGAACGACTTCTCGTCGAAGCGTCGGCAGGAAAGGTCGAGGCCATGCAGCCAATCGGGGGACTTGCCTTCGCCCTTCACTTCGGTCGACTCCGGAATGATGGCGATAACGCCTGAGTCGGTGATGTAGACGAGGTTGCCCGAGTTGCCGTCGCGATAGACCTCAATGCCGACCTTGGTCGCGTCCTTCCATTCCTTGACTCCGCCTTTGCGAACGGCCAGATCGACCGAATGGAGCCATTTCGGTTGCTTGTTATTGGCGCCCGGGAAGAGTTTGCCATTGCAGGCCGCGATGTTTCCCTTTTCGGTGATGAAGAGCCAGTTCTCCGCATTGGGATCGCGGAAGACCTCCATCGCATGGACGGGGGTGTCCTTCTTGAATTCCTTCACGCCGGGCTTGCGTGCGGGCAGGTCGAGCCCCGTCAGCCAGGACGGGCCCTTGCTGTTCTTGAGCGGCGCATCAAGCGTGGCGAAATTGGGAGCGGCGGCGATGCTGCCTTCCTGCGAGATATAGAGCCCGAGCCCCGTGTTGTTATCGCGGAACGCCTCGACGCCCCAGCGGCGCGTGTCCTTGGTGATGTCCGGCTCGCCAAAGCGCCGGCAGGCCAGGTCGAAGGCATGCGACCACTGCAGCTCCTTCAACTGCTTGGGCTGAGCGCCAACGTCGGCTACCAGGAGAAACGACAGCAAGCCGAACGCGGCGACGAATGCGCTGTGGGCTGCGAGACGGACGCAATGGGACATCGTAGGCCTCATCAGGTAGGAAGATCGACCATCGGGATTTTATGAAGACGATTGAGCATCGACATGCTAACCGCCGAAGATTTGTCAGGCGTTCCAGGCCGGAGAGACTGAGCACCCAACTCAAAGCCACTGGTCGAGAGCTATGTCCACCAGCAGTACCAGGAGCAGACCGATGCTGATGATGACGTTGACGTGAAAAAAGGCTTGATTGACGCGCGACAAATCATCCGGCCGCACGAGGTAGTGCTCATAAGTCAAAAGGGCAACCACGCTCCCCAGGCCGATGCGGAAGCCCCAGCCAAGCGGGGGGGAAGCAAAGATGAAGAGCACGACCAGCGTCACGATCATCAAGACATGGCTCGCGTAGGCAAGGCGCAAGGCAGTCGGCACGCCGAGCCAGGCGGGGATGCTGTGCAACTTCGCCTGGCGGTCGAAATCGGCATCCTGGCAGGCGTATATGATGTCGAAGCCGGCGACCCAGAAAAAGACCGCCAGCCCGATGATGATAGCCAGGTAGATCTCGTCGAAGCCGCGAATCGCGATCCAGGCCGCGACCGGGGCCAAGAGCAGCGACGCCCCGAGCCAAAAATGAGCCAGCGCGGTGAATCGCTTGGTGTACGAGTACGCCAGCAGGAAGAGCAGCACCGGCATGGAGAGATAGATTGGCCAGGGATTGTCCACGATCAAGAAAATCGCGGTCGATGCAATGAACCCCGCGCAGCATGCAAGCGTGAACATCCACACCTGCCCGACACTGAGCAAACCGCTTGGCAAGTGCCGAACCGCGGTGCGCGGATTGCGCGCATCAATGTCGCGGTCAGCGAGCCGATTGAACGCCATGGCCGCGCTGCGGGCGAACACCATACAGAGGAGAATGCCGACGACTTCCCACCACGAGAAGCTGTTGCTGCGGTACCAGGCAAGAATTGCGCTGAACATGGCAAATGGCAGCGCGAAGAGGGTGTGACTGAACCGGATCATCTCCAGAAATCGTCGCACCGTCTGCATTCCGGGTTAGCGCCTCCGACCGCCCCATGCGATCCTGGTGTTTCTCCCCAGACCCAGCTTCTGAGGAGCGGTGCAAGCGCAACCGCTGGCACTGTCACTTCTT
>DASRSQ010000060.1:0-13555 GCA_035656475.1 Gemmataceae bacterium
ACGGTCGAGGCAGATTATGATTTTGCCATATCATGCCATCATTGCTGCGACTTTAGGCGCTCGTCAATCGCCTGTTTCCACAGAAGCATGTCACCCAGACCGAGGGCGGCATCGATTCCGACGTTTTCCAATAGCAACGCGAGCATGTTAAGCCGCTGCTCGTCCGACCAGAACATCTTGCCTTCAATCAACTCGATTTTGTCTGGCGATAGTTTGTGGTATTTCTGCTTGATCTCGGCACTGCTCCACTTCCGACCGGCGCGCTGAATATTGAATTTCATGTTTGCTGTTTCCACATCATTTCGGGGCATTGGTAGTCTGGGCAAGCAGCAATCGGCTTTTACCTAATTTCTGGTCATCAGATCATTGTACGTTTGTGACAGGGGTATCTCACTCCCACGGTCCAATGGATGTCGTGATCGCGAAACCAAGCCTGCTACATTGCGCGAGAAATTCGAGCGGCATCGGCAAATCGACATACTCCGTCGCGAATCGCGCTCCAATAGAGATGAACACGTCCGTGATGAAACCGGCCGCTCGCAAGCTTTCGAACACTTCTGGCGATTGATTCGCCAGCCAGCACGCCGCTTGCTGATATCTTTCGGGAACGGCGGCCGTGAACGCCGCGAGCGGATCGGGATCTTTTTCGAACTCAATGTCGTTTACCGTGAACAGATATATTATCGGGAACTTTCCTGCCCCTTCGAAGCGAGCGCGGTCGCCAGGCGCAAATACGAGCTTTTGCTTAAAAGGCAGGCGCTTGCCGTCAGGATGACGGACGCGCACGTAGACGCGCAGATCGAAGATGCGTGATTCTGGCGACGATGTAGCTGCTTCCAGTTCCAGCAACAGCGCTTTCACGGAACGCATGTAGGCGAGATAATCCGGGGTGCCGCCACCAAGTCTGCGTTTGACGTCCTCGATTGCCCGGGTCAGAAGTTGCCGAAGCTCCGGATTAAAACCGATGCTTCCCCACTGTGCGACTCGGGAAATGAACTGGTCTGCCAGGCTGTTTACATAGTCTTCCGCCTGAGTGGGCACTATTTGTTGCAAGAGACGCCCCGCCTTGTACCGGAGATCGTCCCTGTGGAGGAATAATTTGGTCGGGGTTTCGCCTGCGTCGAGAAGCACCTCGACCCGATTTGCGCCAAGCAAATGCCCTTCAGGCAGCGCAGAGCAGTCGTACTCCAGATCAGCCCAGTCGCTCCACAGCACAACCATGGAAGGGCGAAGCTTGCTCAGGTCCGCTGGAATTGGCCTACCAGAGACATCTTCCTCCACATTGGTATCAAAATTTCGTTCCGCTAGCTTCTGGCCAACGAAGGCTCGAAACGCCGGCTCGTGGGTCCGCACCGTTTGCAGATATTTCGCAGCCTTTTCCACATCATCTTGGCTCGGGTTGGCCCCCTTTTGAAAGTCCAGACGTGCCGAGCAACCGGCGACGATGGTAACCCCTTGCCACCAACCGCCATCGACATTGATGTATTCCAACGTGCCCAGGACCGGGTGTTCAAGCTTGGGCCGATTCAATCCCACAGCCTTTGGTCGCAGGCAGAGCTTTGGATGCGCTTCGGCCATCGCAGTGTCTCGACTCGGAGAATATCAATGCCCGATGTACTTCGCATACAGCACGCGTGCCTTGTCCAGATCGCTCGTCCCCTTGATGATCGCGCGGCCGTCCGGGAATACCGTGAACTCGTGTCCCTCGGCGCCGAATTTGAGCAGGAAGCGGTTGAAGCTGATGTCGCTGGTCATCTGCTTGAGATTGCTCGCCATCTCCTCGAAGTTCAACTTCGCTGCCACACGGTGAGCGACCTGCACGGCATTGCGGCCGCACAGGCTGGTCGTCTGCGAGCCCTGTTCGCCTTCGAGCCATTCGAATTTCTTGCGTTGACAGCACGGGCAATCGACCTTGCCCAGCAGTGGCGCGACCTTGATGCGGCGACTGATGTTCTCCCACACGTCGATGTAGACCAACTCGCGATTGATCACGTCGAGCTGGCCGGTCAGGATCTTCAGGCACTCGGCGACCTGGAAGTTCGCGATGATGCTGACGATCGGCGCCAGCACGCCCGCGGTCTCGCAGGTGCCGACTTCGCCCGGAGCGGGAGCGGCCTCGAAGACGCAGCGCAGGCACGGCGTCTTGCCCGGGATGATCGTCATCGTCTGGCCATGGCTACCGACCGAGCCGCCGTAAACCCAGGGTTTGCCGAGCTTGACCGAGATGTCGTTGATGAGATAGCGGATCTCGAAGTTGTCGGTGCCATCGAGAATGATGTCGGCGTCTTTCGACAGTTCGAGAATGTTGGTGCGATCGATGTCCGTGACAACCGCTTCGATCTGGACGCTCGAGTTGACGATGCGCAGCTTCCGCGCCGCCGCCTCCGCCTTCGGCAAATTGGCGGCAATGTCGGCCTCGTCGAACAGGACCTGGCGCTGCAGGTTATGGTTCTCGATGAAGTCGCGATCGACGATGCGGACGAAGCCTACGCCGGCCCGGACGAGGGCGTTGGCGATGACGGTGCCGAGCGCGCCGCAGCCGCACAACGTGACGCGCGATTCGAGCAGCTTGCGCTGGCCTTTTTCCATGATGCCGCCGAAGCGCATCTGCCGGCTGTAACGTTCGAGTTTGGGATCTTGGCTCATTGCGGATTCACGACCTTTGTGACATTGGATCAGACCGCACCGGCGGGCAACAAGTGGCGCGGAATACTCACCTTGAACAGCGACGCATTGCCTGGCCAGCGGACGGGCGTCAACAGTCTGCGCGGATTGGTCAGCTCCCAGTGCCAGGCGAACTCCTTCAGCGTGTACTTGTGCCTTTGCATCGCGGGCGGCAATTCATTCCATTGGCACACGCGAACCACATCGACGATTCCGACCACGACGCCGCCGGTAACGCCTGCATCGCTCCATCCGGGAGCGAAAAGTTGCCGTTGCGATGCGGTAAGGCTGCGCCAGATGTTCAGGCTGGAACTGACGTGGATTCCCAGCGTCACCTTCTTGCCTGCTTTGAGTAACTCCTGGGCGCCAGTCCACGGCCAGGTGCGATTCTCGATTTGTTTCTTGCCATCGAGAATCAAATCGACCCACGGTTGCTGGATCGACAGGCACGTCAGCTCCAGCGGCTCCGCCGAGATCCGGTACGAGTACGGCGCCACTTGCTCGAGCACCACGCTGTCGCCGGCTGTCAGGTTGTTCTCGGCAAAGAACCGGCGCACCCAGCCGCGGCTGCGAAAAATCTTGCGTTTGCTCACGACATCCGTGGTCACCTGTCCGGAGCCAAAGTCGATTTGCACCGAGCTCGGCGCGGACGTCGCTTTGTTCGGGCCGCCCATCACGTCGGCTGGAAAGATATCGATACATCCCGTGAGGTAGATGTGGCCGTGATCGAGATTTGCCTGATTGATCGTCAGGGTACGTCTGGGTCCAGCCATGGGCGTGCCTCGGGTAAACGATTCACGGCAGGCAGGACCCCACCGATGTCACATCCTTTTCTTCAAGTACCAATCTTAAAGATCTCAACATGCGTCACCGTTACGACTCGCTTTGTGTCGTCAATCTCGTAAAAGATTTTGAACGGCGGGACACCTTCGGACAGTTCATAGCCGTAGGATCGAGGTTGCTGTTCCAACAGACGATCCGCTTGAGCCTGGGCGGGCCAAAGCGCATTTGGATCTGGAGCACTGACAAAGATATCTGCGAGCATCTGCGTTGCTTCATCATCCCAATCGACTGTATAGACCTTCATCAGGCATCCTCGCCGTGAAGTTCCTTGAGAATCGCAATCGCTCGCTCTCTGTCAATTGGTCCTTCATTTTCTCGAACTTCGGCAAGCTTCTTGAGATATTGAGTGACCTGTTCACTCGTGTAACGGCGGCCCGGCTCGCGCGCACGCCGTTTCAATTCCGCGATGAACTCGGAAGAATAGTCCGGCGGTAGAGTGCCAATCACCTTGCCTTGAGCGTCACACACCTGGATTGGTTCTTTGGCCATGTGATAAACCCTCGCTTGTTCGGGGGTCAGGATAATTTGCGTCATGGTATCCTCCATCCGTCATTGTATCTGACCCACGCCAAACTCCTTCAGGAACTCCTGCAAGAACTGCATCTCCTCTTTCGGCCAACCTTCCTGTTTGCCAAAGGCGAGCAGACAATCCATATCCTCGCGGATGCGTTTGAGGTCGGCGCCCTGCAAACGCTGCAGGTAGGTGGCAACATAATTGAGCGCCTCGTTGGCGCCGGCATCGTTGACGACGCCTTCGTCGGAGCCGTCGAGGAAGACGACGGAGTGAATCGCCACGAGCAGGAGCGGATGGATGCCAAGCTCTTCGGGGATGAGCGGGAACACCGCGGCCCCTTCGGGCACCTCGGCGCCGGGCTCCGCCTCTTTCTCCGGTTCGTGATTGAGGGGATGTCGTTGATCGGCCATGACATCAACCTCCGGCGACGGCGGGGATGATGGCGAGAACGTCGCCGTCCTTGGTCGCGGATTGCAGGTTGTCGAGGTAGCGGATGTCTTCGTCGTTGAGGTAGATATTGACGAAGCGGCGCACCTGGCCGTTCTCGAAGATGCGGCCGACGATGTTCGGATGCTTGGCGCCGAGCGCGTCGAGCACTTCCTTGACATTGGCGCCAGCGAGCGCGACGGTCGCCTGACCGTCAGCGTGTTGCCGCATCGCTTGCGGGATCTGGACTGTTATTGGCATTTAAGCCCCTTCTTTTCTAAATATCGTGCAGCCAGTTGACGGTTTCGTTCGAACTCGTTGCTCGCGCCACTTTTGAAGCCGTTTTCCCAAGGAAAAATGTCTTCGCCGAGGCTATCCAACGAATTCATCGCGTTCCATACCGCATGCATGCTTTGGCTACCGGGGGTCAGTTTCACGAAGTTGAGTTTCATGAACTCGACCAGCGTGGGAATCACCGATCGATCTTCCCATTTTCCCAAAACGAAAACAGCGATAGTTGCGTAATCTTTCAGCGGATGAGCTTCCACCAATTTGACCAATGCGGTTTTCAACTGGTGAATGTCCTTCTCACTTACTTCCTCCTGAAGGACCTCTGGATACAATGGTTCGCCAAGCCGTCTTCCTGCATATTTCACAAGGAACGATTCCGCGATCATGATCGCATGTTCCACGTTAGCGGGATCGACTGTTTGGATCGCGGCAAGCGTCTTCTGAACAAGGTTCATTTTCGCGTCCTGTCAACTTCATACGAGCGCCGGCTCGCGCTCGCCTTCCAGCACCGCGGCGAAGTCGTCGATGTTGGGGCGGATGATGACCGGCTTGGCGACGATGTTGGCGATCGCGTCCTGCGTCTTCAGACCGTTGCCCGTGATGCAGATGACGATCTCTTCGTTGGTCGGAATCTTGCCTTGCTCGATCAGCTTCTTCGTGACGGCGAGCGTGACGCCGCCGGCGGTCTCGGCGAAGATGCCCTCGGTCTGCGCGAGGAGCAGCATCGCGTCGGCGATTTCCTGGTCGCTGACATCCTCGCCGCAGCCGCCGGTTTCCTTCATGACCTTGATGGCGAAGAAGCCGTCGGCCGGATCGCCGATGGCGAGCGACTTGGCGATGGTGTTCGGCTTGCGGACGGGGCGATGCGTGTCAGAGCCCGCCTTGTAGCCGCCGGTGATCGGGTTGCAACCGGTCGCCTGGGCGCCATAAATCTTGCACTTCGGCTGTTGGTCGAGCAGGCCGACCTTGTAGAGTTCATCGAACGCCTTGTGAATCTTGCCAATCAGGCTGCCGCCCGCCATCGGCGACACCACGTGCTGCGGCGTGCGCCAGCCGAGTTGTTCGGCGATTTCGTAGCCGACGGTCTTCGAGCCCTCGGCATAGAACGGGCGGAGGTTGACGTTGACCAGGCCCCAGTTGTAGCGGTCAGCGACCTGGCTGCACAGGCGATTGACGTCGTCGTAGGTACCCTTGATGCCGATGAGCTTGGCGCCGTAGACAGTGGTACCGATGATCTTCGCGGTCTCGAGATCCTGCGGGACGAAGATGTACGTATTCAGCCCGGCCTGGGCGGCGTTGGCGGCGACGCTGTTGGCAAGGTTGCCGGTCGACGCGCAGCCGACGGTGGTGAAACCGAACTCGCGGGCTTTCGAGAGTGCGACGGAGACGACGCGATCCTTGAAGGAGAGCGTCGGGAAGTTGACGGCGTCGTTCTTGATCCAGAGCTTCTTGACGCCGAGCGCCTCGGCGAGGCGATGGGCGCGAACGAGCGGCGTGCCGCCGACGAGCGGGCCCACGGTCGGGTCGCCGTCGATCGGGAGGAGTTCACGGTAGCGCCACATGTTGAAGGGACGCATCTCGATCTTGCCGCGATTGATCGACTCGCGGATGGCGGCGTAGTCGTAGTCGACCTCGAGCGGGCCGAAATCGTCTTCGCAGTAGTTGAGGGGTTTCTTCGGATACGCCTTGCCACAGAGCCGACACTTGAGGCCGCGAACAAAATCGCTCATGACAATGAATCTCCCGGTTAGCCGCTTGCGGCTTGGCGTCCGCATGACGTCACGCGGACGCCAAGCCGCAAGCGGCAAATTAATGCAACCGGCAGGTATCTTGAGGATTGATAGAGAAAAAGCGTGCGGGGCACGATCTTATCTCTCCCGGACAAACCGGGGGGAGTTAGCACCAGCATCGCAAGGATGCGACCGGTTGCTGTGGCTTCAACGGGCCCTTCCCTCAGCCACTCTCGATAAGATACCGAAAACCAAGTTGTACAGCGATTCTAAGGCGTCGTATCAAAAAGGGCAACGGTATTTTCTCGCTTTGCTGCAAAAAACTCAATCCGCAGCGGAGGATCGCACCATGAAACTCAAGACGATGCTGCTTGCCGTTGCCGGCGCCCTGATCGTATTGGCAGCCTGGCTCGTGCATGATCCGGAGCCGACCCACGCGGACGAGGTGCCCGAGAAATATCGAGACACCGTCGCCAAGGCGCTCGAATTCCTCGCGAAGAATCAGGCCAAGGATGGCCACTGGGAAGGCGCCGACGGCAGGCATCCGGTCGCCGTCACCGCCCTCGCCGGCATGGCGCTGCTGATGCAGGGTAGCACCCTGGAGAAGGGAAAGTATGCCGCCAACCTTCGGAAAGCCGTCGACTGGACGCTGGACCAGAGCGATCCGAAGCGCGGCGGCCTCATTTACTCGGGCCATGCCTCTGAAGCAGACCGTTACATGGAAGGACATGGCCTGGCCACGCAGTTTCTCGGCTGGTGCGGCCAATATCGCGACACTGACAAGAAGCGATTGGAAAAGATCGACGCAGCGCTGACGCGAGCGCTGCAATACCTGCCAAAGGCACAATCGAGCCAAGGTGGCTGGTACAAGACATCCAAAACGGAAGGGCATGACTTCGATGCCGTCTTGGCGACCTCTCTGCAAATCCGGGCACTTTATTCATCGACTTACGGGCGGGGCTTTGTCGCCAACGGCGAAACCGTCGCGGCGAGCGGACAGGATTACATGAAAGCCTCGCTCGACAAGCTGTATCGCGCCAAGGCGGATTCGAAGCGGGATCGCGCGCTGGAAACCGCGGCGGCTCTGCTGTGTCGCTGCTCGCCCGAAGCCTATCTCGATCAGGATGGCGTGTCCGCCGCGTGGGCGAAATATTGCCGCTCTGCGATTCCGATGGGACGCGACGTCAAGTTTGGCCGCGACGAGTTCACGCATTACCTCTATGCCCAGGCGATTTACACGCTCAAGGTGAATCCCGAGTTCAATGCGAGCAAGGAAGCGATCAAGTGGGTCGATTATCGCACCACAATGTTTGACCACCTGCAACGCACGCAGGAAAAGGACGGTAACTGGCCCGGCCCGCTGGACGCCAAAGACGCCATCGGCGTCGGCCCCGTCTACACGACCGCAGCGTGGTGCACCATTCTCCAACTCGACACGGGCAATCATCCGCTGACGCATGCGCGCATTCGGGCCACGTTCTGACATGCGATTTTGTCATCCGTCGCTTCATTGTCCCACAGTGCCTTGAGAGGGAAAGTGTGGCCGATTGATTTTCGCGCCTCAGGATTTGGGTCGCGCTGTGCGGGCTCCGCCTTCACGCTTGCACGCAAGTTTCGCAACGGCTCGAGAATTCTGCGAATCGTGCCCCCGATAGGCTGAGCGCCATTGCACGCAGCGATAACGCGGAGCCCAGACATCGCGACCCAAATCCTGTGGCGCGAAAATCAATCGGCCACACTTCCCTCTCAAGGCACCGTCGGACCGAATACCGACAGCGGCATAAATCGCGCCGCCCATGAACCGATTCCGACAGGGAAAGAGGTTGCGCGACAAGCGATGAATGGAAGCGAGCCCGCGCCGGGCACTATTTTGCCGCAATGCGCGCCGGACTCTTGCCGCTCGACTTCGCGCCGCCAACTTGACCGAATGCATTGCGATAGCCCAACTTGCGAGCGACCGCATCGCGCACAATCGAGCGCGCCGGCGGCATCTCGCGTGTTTTCCTACCAGCTGATGGCACCCCGCATAAGCGAAAGTTTTTCCACCGCCTCTTTGCCGCGTCTTGCGCGTTTCTTCACCGATTTTTCTTGCGCGTCCCCACGCATTTCTAGAATGAGGTCGGCGAACAGGTGGTTCGCAAACTTTCCGAGCTGAGCTTAAGGGAATCCCATCCCACACGCTCTATTCCATTCTCTTGCTTCCCGGAGTCCTGGGTGAATCCGCGCGGGATCGTGCGCGCTGGCAGGAGGATCGAACGCTTGACTACCACTAATGATGTCGTGGCAGTGTTGGCACAAAACCTGAGCCAACGGATTGGGGAATCTCGGTACAACCTCTGGTTTCATGGCAAAACAAAACTCTCTCTCAAAGATGACCATTTCGCCATCGGCGTCGCCAATCTCTTCCTGCACGATTGGCTGCAGACGACGTTCGGCGACGACATCCGCGCCGCCGTCGCCGAGACACTCGGCCCTGCGCTGACCGTGCGCTTCATCATCGACCCGCAGCTCTTCCAGGGCTCGCGCCAGGACCAGGCTCACGTCCAACCGCAACCGCACGCGGCGAACCCGCCTGCCACCGCCCCCGAGCCAAAGCGCCCCGCCCGGCAACGACGCCTGCGCTCGCTCGACGACTTCGTCGTCGGCGCCTGCAACCGGGTCGCCCACGCGTCGGCCCTCAGTCTGCTCGAGACGCCCGAAGAATGTCCGATGCCGCTCGTTGCCCATGGCGCGGTCGGCACGGGCAAGTCGCACTGGCTCGAAGGAATCGCGGCAGGCCTGATCCGTCGCTATCCCGACTGGCGCGTCCTCGTCGTCACCGCGGAGGACTTCACGAATCGCTTCGTGCAGGCGATGCATCAGCACAAGCTCCCCGCGTTTCGCAGGCAATTCCGCACCTGCGATGCCTTGCTCATCGACGACGTCGGCTTCTTCGCCAAGAAGCAAGCGACGCAAGAGGAGTTGCTGCACACGCTCGACGCCCTGCTGGCCGAGCATCGACCGGTGGTGCTGACGTGCGACTGCCATCCGCGCCTGGCCGACCACTTCATGCCGGAATTGACCGATCGCCTTGTCGGCGGCGCCGTCTGGAGCCTGATGCCGCCCGATCATGCGACGCGCCTGGACATCCTGCGCGCTCGCGCCCTGCGTGCCGGCGGCATCCCAACTGAAGTGCTCAACTTCCTCGCCGACAACCTGCGTGGCAACGTCCGCGAACTCCAGGGCGCCATCCACGGCGTCGTCCACCTCGCCCGCGCCACCGCCCGCCCGATCGACATCGATCTCGCCCAGGAAGCCCTCGGCGACCTGATGCGCAACGCCATCCGCGCCGTCACTCTAATCGAAGTCGAGACTGCCGTCTGTAGCGTGCTTGGCATCTCGCGCGACCTGCTCTTTTCCAAAAAACGCCAGTGGATCTATAGCTACCCGCGCATGCTTGCTATGTTTTTGGCCCGCAAACACACCAACGCCACCTTCAGCGAAGTCGGCAAACACTTCGGCGGCCGCAACCATAGCACGGTGGTAGCAAGCGAGAAAAAGGTGCGCGACTGGCTCCGCACCAATATCACGCTACAGCTTGGTAAACGTATCATGCCTGTGCGCGATATTGTCGAGCAGATCGAGCGACAGATTGGAGCGTGACGACCGGCCCCGTTGCGAAGCTGCCGTCTGTGCAAAAAGAGCTTTTCTGCTGGATAATGAGGCTGGGTCCTGGCAGCCCGTTGAATTGGGGCCTTTTTCCAAGCGCCGGCTCATGATCTCGCGGTGGCCAAGGCGGCATCGCGTATTCGATGCTCGAAGTCCTGACCACGCACTCGGCGTCGGTTGGCATAGACTGCTTCTTGCTGACCGACCGCCTTGTCGATCCAACCATAGACGCGACAAGACCGATCGTCGGTCCTTCCGCCAATGATATCGAAAAAGGACTATGAGAAGTCTCCGAGTGGGGCATTGTGGGCCGCGGGCCGGACGCTTTCCGCGAGTTGCTGACCGCGGCAGTTGAACCGACTCCGCAGAAAAAGAGGCGACCGCTAATCTCATGGACCTTGGTCTGACTGATGCGCCAGGACGCGAACGCGGACGCGCTGACCGATCCGCAGGTGGGAAAGTCCGGTTTCCAGATCAATCACGCAATCCAGCGTCAGGCCGGTGTTGATGCTGGTCGGCGACATGCTGAATTGGCGGCGCGGCAAGAACCAATCCGATACTTCGCCGACGGCTCCCGCCGCCAGCAAGCTCCCGCTCGCCTCGTCTTCCACGCGCACTTTCAGCCCCGTCACGACACGCTCGGCAAACTCTTGCGACACTTCCGCCCGAACGATCAAGTCGTCTTTGGGCGCAAGCCAAATGGCCGGTCGGGGCGAAGCTGGGCTTAGCATGTCCCCTTCTTGGGCGCACATGCGCAGGATTGTCCCCGCCACCGGCGCCTTCATTGTGTATTCTTCGCGGTCTCGACGAGCTTGTTGTAGTTGGATCTGAGCGCGATCGCGCTCGAGCTGGGCCAGCTTCACCTCCAGATTCGGATCGACCGCTTTGAGTTCGACGATCTTGCTTTCCTCTATCTGGAGCAGGGCCTTGGCTTGATCCCGACGATCGCGGGCCAAATCCAGGTGTCCCTGGTTTGCGGTGCCATCTTTGTACATGTTTTCGGCGACCGTGAGAGAGTGCTTTGCAGTTTCCAGGTTGATGCGAGCGACCTCGAGCGCCGCCTGCGCCTGGGTTTGTTTGGCGTGATATTCAATGAGCCCGCGCTTGGCCTTGGCGATGTGCATCTCAGCTGCCTTAATGGCCAGCGTGGCTTCATCCTCGCGTAGTTTGACGAGACAGTCGTCGAGCTGCACGAGCGGCGCGTCCTTGCTCACCATTTGCTTCTCCTTGACGAACACCTTTAGCGCCCTGCCGGCCCGTGCGGGCTGCAGGAGCAACGGACCGTGCCGGCTATCGACGTAGCCATAACAAACCAGACGCGCTGGCGGCGCCAGCGGCGAGGTCGGCACCGAATCGACCGGCACGTGCGGCCAGAGCAAAACCAAGCCGACGCCTGCCAGCACCACTAGTCCGATTGTCAGAGCCGTCGCATAGATCTTGTGCTTCATGACCGCACCAATTCCCTTTCCTGCGCGGCGTGAAAGCTCGGGATTTTCGCCAGCGAGGTTTCGCAAAGCGCTTCGCCGGTTTTCATGGCGCCATCCTCCAAATGGAGGATACGGTCGGCAAAGGGGGTGACTCGCGGATCATGGGCGACTGCCAGCACCGTGCAGGATCGTTCGTGTGCCGCCGAGCTCAGGATCTCCATCACTTGCTTGCCGTGGTCCCAATCGAGGGCACTGGTCGGTTCGTCCGCGAAGAAGAGGGTCGGATTTTTCAGGAAAGCCCGTCCGATGGCCACGCGCTGTTGCTCCCCGCCAGAGAGTTGCTGCGGTAGAAGATCGGCTTTGCGGGTCAGGTGAAGCAGGTCAAGCAGGCGGTCGACTCGCTCGACCGCTTCCGCAGCGGACACTTCTTCCCCCCAGCGCACCACCATTTCCAGCTGTTCGCGAACAGTGAGGGTCGGGAACAGGTGGAAGCCTTGAAAAATGAAGCCAACATGTTGCCGGCGAAATTCGCGCCGCTCCGCATCCGACAGGGCATAGAGGTCGCGACCGCCGGCAAAAACCTGACCACTCGTCGGACGGAGCAAGCCCGACAACACTGCCAGCAAAGTCGTCTTGCCGCACCCAGAGGGCCCCATCACCAAGGTCAGCTCCCCGGGATTCAAATCGAGGGACACGTCGCGCAGGGCATGCGTTTCATCCTCTCCGCTGCCGAATACCTGGGCGACATGGCGGCACGAAAGACAGGTATTTTCCATTACATCCACCTTCCAGTCTAGCGGAGCAATTTTGCGGGCTCAATGCTGCGCAGCGGCCGCAAGGACACGAAACCGGCGAAGATGGCCATGCCGAGGGTGAGGGCGAAGGTAATCAAGAGGATCGGCGCCGACAAGATGATCGTCGTGTGAATCCACAGGCCGGCCCAGGCCAGGGCCACGATGCAGGGAAGCGCCATGATTACGCCTCCCACGCCGATCCAGAAGGATTGCGCCAGTACTAGACCCCTTGCGTGTCTATGTGGAATGCCCAATGCCTCCAGCACGGCAAACTCCTTGGCCTGCGCCAGCACCGCCGCGTAAAGAGTTTCACTGGTGACCGACAAGCCGACCAGCACCGCCAGGACCATTGTGGAGATCATGACCATGCCGCCGCGCGAGCGAAACAACCAATAGAACCGCGCCTGGGTCGATAGCTCACTGCTTGAATATACGCCCATGTCCGGATAATCGCGGCGCAGCCGCGCCACGACACGGCCCACGTCACGCGGATCCCGGCAATGGGCAACCAGGCAGGTGGCGACATCGGGATATTCGACAACCTGGGGCGCCAGCATTTGCAGCGTCTCGTGCGAGCAATAAACATAAACGAAGCTGAACCCGCTAAAACCGCGCAACGTGCCAACGAGACGGACCGGTTGGCCATTGATCTCGCCCGCTTCATAGCCGCTTCCGTTGAGCCCAAGTGTCGAAAGTTCCCAGGCATCGATGGCAACCGTTCCGGGTTCGGCAAGGGCGGCACGCAATTCGGGCGTCAAGACCTTGGGAGCGCCCAGGCTCGCGTCGTCGAGACGGACGCCGATAATCATGCACAGATCCGTGCTGCCGCGGCCGGGACGACGCCAGCGTCCCATCGCCGTCAAAAAGTTCTCCGAGCGGTCAACCTCCGGTTGCAAATCGAGCCGTGCCTGCCATTCCAGCGGAAAACCGGAAGTCTGATGAACGCTGGGCGCCTCCAGCGGCAAAACCCAGATGTCGGCGGACGTCTGATCAATCAACGCCGAAGTGCAGCACACCAGACCTGCCACCAGGCCGCACTGCACGGCAATCAGGATAGCGCTGAGCCCAACCGCCAAAAGCGCCGGCAGAAAGCGGCTGCGGTCGCGCCATAACATGCGTAGCGAGTAGGGAGCATTCATATAAACCAGCAGCGCCTCAAGATGCATGCTCTGCATGTGCGGCCTCCTAAACCCAAAAAGGCAAATCAAGTGCCACACG
>DASRSQ010000061.1:0-2702 GCA_035656475.1 Gemmataceae bacterium
GTTGGCCCGGAGGATGATGTCCTCCAGCGCCCAGGGCTTCATTCCGGGTTGCCGTTTCTCTTTCCGCAGCAGTTGAACCACTTCTGCCGCGCTCACCTTGTAGGCGCGCATCCGATCCATGTCGAGCTGGATGCGTACACCGCTATCGGCGCCGCCGAACATGGCTACGTCTGCGACGCCGATCTCGCGTGCCAGCCAGCTCTTGACATATTGCTTCGCATAATTGCCGAGGAACGCCCGATCGTGGGTGTCGTCCGTGGAGGTGAGGCGGATGATTTGCAAGACGCCCGCACCGCCGCCGCGTACCTGGACACCAGCGGCGCGGACGTCCGCTGGCAACTTGGGCAGCTCGCGGGCCATGCGGTCCTTGACGCGTGCCTCCGCACGCTCCAAATCGACGCCGGAAGCGAAGGCAATATCGAGCGTGTATCGGCCGTCCCTGGTGCACCGCGACCGCAGATAATTCACGCCCTCAAGGCCGCTCACCTGCGATTCAATGGGAAAGCCGACGTCATCGTAGACGGCCTGCGCCTGCGCAACGGCGTAGCTCCCGTCCACCCTGACGCCGAAACCGAGCGGGCGCTGCGCCGACCTGATTACCCGCGGCGGCGAGTCGTCCAGCCACGACGTCGAGGCCGGCATCTCGACCTGCTTGGGCCGAACCGCCATGCCCGGCTTCAAGCCGGTCGTGCGACCGACGATGACGCGATCCTCGGCCGTCAGTCCCTTGGCGATGACACGAAGTTCGTCCGGTTGCTCGCCACCGAGCGTGACCTCGCGGATCTGCACCTTGTCCTTTGCATCGACGACGAAGACATAGCTGCGATCCAATTTCGCCTTCACGATCCCCTCGCGCAGCAGCATTGCCTTGTATGGTCCGCGAAGCGCAAATCGGACGCGGAGGGAATTGCCGGGGAGCAGCAGACGGTCCTTGTTCTCCAGCGTTGCTTGCAGCGAGATGCCGCCGCTTTCACGGGCGAAGCGGTCCACAATGCGCACCTCGCCGCGACGGGAAAACTTCTCGTCACCGCGCACAGCGGCTTCGACGGGCAACTTCTCCAGGCCCTCTCGGCGGGCGAGCATCAAGTCCAGATAAGTTCGTTCGGAAATTTCGAAATCGACATATATCGGGTCGTCGCGCACGAGCACGGCCAATTCCTGCGTCTGATCTTCACGAACGATATTGCCCGGATCAACCAAAGCCCGGCCGATCCGCCCGGCAAACGGCGCTTTGACCTTGCAAAAGTCCAAATCGAGCTTGGTGAGCGCCGCCCCAGCCTCGGCTGCTTTCACGCGTGCCGCGCCTTCGTTCACTGCTGCCTTGTCCTGATCGAGCTGCTGCTGGCTGACGCTGCCGGGCGTCGCCTTTGCCGCGGCCAGATCGCGCGTCAACGTGGCGCGGGCAAGCTGAAGAGTAGCTTTGGCCAACTCGACCTGACTCTGCGCCTGATCGTGTCGCGCCTGGTACGGCCGCGGGTCGATCTCGAACAGCACGTCCCCCTGCTTGACCTGGTCGCCGTCCTTGAAGCGGACCGCTGTCAGTATTCCGTTCGCGAGCGCCCGCAGTTTCACGCGTGCCGACGCCTGGAGTCGCCCAGTCGTTTCATGGTAGTCGGTAACCTCGCGCACGATGGGACGAGCGACGCTCACCTCGGGCGCGTCGGTCCCCTTTTCCCCGGACTGGACGGCGGACATCGGCAGCAGCGCGACTAGGACAGGGAACAGCAGATTGCATCGAGTGCTCATGAAGAGACCTCCTGCGTGGCGAATGGGAAAGACCAAAGCGATTCTGCTGCCGCAATCGAACCTGTCGAATCCTTGAAATGGTACAGACCGCTTTCGTGTCCGCTATACCCTCGCCTCGGAAAGCATCCTGACTCTACCTTATCGATGTGCACGAGAATGCCAGTCGACGTTTTCTCGATTTCAGTTCGGCCAGTAACTTCAAACTCATCTCGGAGGGAGGGAAAAAAACAAATTGTCGGGCACATCTGTCCGCCACTCGAAATTGAGTAGCTTGTAGATCTGGCGCAATTCCAGCGGTTTCGACTTGCAATCACTTCTTGCTGAAGTCCGGCATCTTGCCCGCGGTGACTTCCTTTTCCCATTCGTCCAGCAATGGCCACGACACGGCGCAGGTACCGAAGTCGGCCATGTACTGGTACTGCGTCAGGCGATCGATCGCCTTTTGCAGGATCTTCTTGTCGCGGCGAAAGACGGGGCCGTGACTGGGGAGCAGGAACTCGGCGTCGTCCTTGACGATGCGTTGCAGCGACTTGATGAAGTCGGGCAGATTGGAGCCATGATGCGCGTCGATCACGCCGACGCAGCTATCCTTGTAGATGTTGTCGCCGGAGAAGAGGAGTTTGCCCATCTTGAAGCTGAGCTGCCCCGCGGTGTGGCCTGGCGTGTGCCAGACTTTGAGCTTGAGATCGCCGACCTCGATGGTGTCCCCTTCCTTGAGCAGGATGTCGACTTTGCAGGGAGGCATTGGGATCGAAAAATCCTGGGCCTTGATGGTGGCGTAGGTCAGGATCTCATCGCCGCTCTCGAGCGGTTCCACGGTCAGCGGATGGGCGGCGATCTTCGTCTTCATCAGGTCGCGCGCGTGGGCGGCGCCCTGGATGTGGTCGGCGTCGGCGTGATCGACGCGCATCATGGCTCCACTCTGCCCGACTTCATCAAGTCGCTGCAACGCATCG
>DASRSQ010000062.1:0-4520 GCA_035656475.1 Gemmataceae bacterium
GGATCCCGTGGGCCTGCTGGTCTTCTTCCTGCTCGTCTTCGCGGTCGTCGGCATTTTCTTCCTGTTCATCCACATGCTGATGGGCAAGGTCATCCGCCCCAGCGTCCCGGATGCGGAGAAGCTCACCATCTACGAATGCGGCGAGCCAACCGTTGGCAGCGCGTGGATCCAGTTCGATTTGCGCTTCTATGTCGTTGCGCTGCTCTTCGTGATTTTCGACGTCGAGGTCGCGTTCTTCTTCCCGTGGGCGACCGTGTTCGGCAAGGCGAATCAACTCGCCAACATGGGGCCGGTGCCGAAGGTGAGCATCGTGGGCGACGAAAAGGAACCCCTGAAGGAAGAGCAGAAAAAGGTAGAGGCCGAGCGGCTGCGAATCAGCGCCGAATTGTTGCCCACGGTCAATCCGCAGGGACGAGGCCTGGTCCGCAGGAATCCGCTTACCAATCAAGACGAGATTGTGCCGATCGAGCCAGAAGCGGCGTCGGCCTGGGCGCGCATCGCTTTTTGGGACTTGCTCGTCTTTTTCGGCGTACTGATGGTCGGCTTCGCCTACGTCTGGCGACGCGGCGACATCGACTGGGTGCGCGCGTACGCCCATCATCAGGAACCCGCAGCGCCGCCGGAGAAGCCGCTGGAACAGGAAAAAGCCGTCGCCTGACAGTAATTGGAAAGAACCCGGGAACCCCTGGGATCGAGGATAGACGTATGGGAATGCTTGAAGGAATGTTCCAGGAAGAATACGCCGTCGTCACGACGCTTGAACAGGGCATCGCCTGGGCGCGCGAATCGAGCATGTGGCCGATGACGTTCGGCCTGGCGTGCTGTGCGATCGAGATGATGGCCGTCGGCGCGTCGCGCTACGACATCGACCGCTTCGGCGCCGGCGCGTTCCGCGCCACGCCTCGGCAAGCGGACCTGATGATCGTCGCCGGCACCGTCAACATGAAGATGGCGAGCCGCGTGCGTCGCCTGTACAACCAGATGCCCGATCCGAAATTCGTCATCGCCATGGGTGCCTGCACCTGCGGCGGCGGCCCGTATTACAAGTACGGCTACAACGTCGTCAAGGGCGTGGACCTCGTGGTGCCGGTGGACGTGTACGTCCCCGGTTGCCCGCCGCGTCCGGAAGCGTTGCTCGAAGGCCTGATGCGCATCCAGGACAAGGTCCGCGGCATGCGTTACCTCCACAAGGGCCAGCCCATCGAGGTGCCGATTCCCGCCCGCACCGGCTACGTGCAATTGCCGGCGGAGCTGGACGATCCCGATCCGGTGAAGGCGCTCGAAAAGCAGATCGCCCACGCAAAGATGCAGAAAGAAAAAGCCACGCCGACGAAGGCGTAACCCGCTCCCCTCTCCTCCTGGGAGAGGGGTTGGGGGTGAGGGTATTCTCATCCCAAGCCCCACCATGAGCGCAGCGATTGGTGGGGGTGGTCCCTTGCAACGACGACCCCCACCCAACGCTGCGCTCATGGTGGGACCTGGCGGATCATTGATGACAGGCACCGAAATCATCTCCTTGCTCGATTCGAAGCTCGGCTCCAAAATCAAAGACAAGAAAGCCGACGCGGCCGACCCGTTCATCGTGGTCGAGCCCGCGAACCTCCTCGAGGTTTGCCGCTTTCTGCGCGACGAGCCACGTCTGGCCTTCGAGATGCTCAACTGCATCACCGGCGCCGACTACCTCGAGCTCGATCCGAAGAAAGTCGCCAAGTCCGGCTTCGAGCCGCACATGGAGGTGGTCTATCACCTGTCAAGCTACGCGAACAAGCATCGCCTGGTGGTGAAGGTGATCCTGCCACGCTGGAAGAATGACAAGCCGGGCGACTTGCCGGAAGTGCCAAGCCTCTGCTCGATCTGGCCCGCCGCCGACTGGCACGAACGCGAGACATTCGACCTCGCCGGCGTAATGTTTGTCGGACATCCGGATCTGAGCCGCATTCTGTTGTCCGACGACTGGGTCGGCCACCCGCTGCGCAAGGACTACGAGTTCCCGCTGGAGTATCATGGCATCAGGGGGCGGTGATGTCGCCGCTTGCGGCTTAGCGTTCGCTGGAGGAGACCATGAGCAGCCTTGCACCGCCGATCCATGATGACGATCTCTATGAGGTCATTGGCGGCAAACGCGTTCTGCTCTCCAAGAAGTCGGCTTACTGCGCTTTGATCGCTGGTCAACTCGCGTACCACGTTGGCAACTTCGCTGATTCGAAACAGGCTGGCCGTATCGCGATCAAGGGATTGTTTCATCTGACAAGTAATTGCGACCGCCGCCCCGACGTCGCGTTCGTGTCATATGGGCGCTGGCTCAGCACTCGATCCGTTCCGCGCACCGACGATGCATGGAATGTCGTTCCCAACCTGGCGGCGGAAGTCATCAGTCCCAGGGACAGTGCGGAAGGGGTGGAACAGAAGATCTCGGAGTATTTCAAAGCGGGCGTCGAGATTGTGTGGGTCGTCCATCCATCGCAGAACAAGATCCACGTTTACGACTCGCCGACGCAGATTCAGGTGCTTACGATCTCCGATGTGCTGGACGGCCGCCCGGCATTGCCGGGCTTTCGCTTGCCTCTGGTGGAGTTGTTTGCCGAACCGTCCGAGGATAAGGGAAGTTGATTGAGAGACGCTGTCATGGCTAGCAAGAAGATTCTTACTGACGGGTTGACGAACAAGCAGCGTATTCTTCGCATGGTCGAGGGCTGGGATGATGACATTCCCTTCAAGCAAGCGCTGTATCACATGTATGTTATGAAGGAACTCATGGAAGGTATTGAGTCGGCAGAAGAGGAGGAATTGATCGATCACGACGAATTATTTGACGAACTAGAACGGCTATGTGATGAAGAAGAAAACGCCGCTCAAATGGTCGAAAAAAGCCCAAAGAGATCTAAGGGACCTACGGACAAGAATCGTCGAGAGCGGCACAAAAACGGGCAGGAGGTTCGTAAACAAACTAAGAGAATACGCAAACGTGCTTCGTGACTTTCCTGAAATTGGAGCTGTCGTCGAGGAGTTCCAGATTGATTCCATTCGCGAAATTGTATTTCGCGACTACAGAATCCTCTACGACTACGACGGGACCCGCGTTGCGATCCGCATGGTGATTCATGGAAACGCTGACCTCAAAATCCATCATTTGTCTGGCGACTAATTGCTGGTATGGTTTGGGTCGAGAGGTTAAGCATGACATCCAAACAACGACACCGGCTGATTAGCTGCCTTCAGCACATGGCCAAGCGGCCCGGTCTTTACGTAGGCGATTGCGATCCAAAGAAAGCCGAGCTTTGGTTATGCGGATTCATCACGGCAGTCCTTCAGCAAGACGAATTGACAGAAGAACGGTGGCAGATTCGCGGCGAGGTAATGGAATCGCGCGGATGGGATCAATCAGTCCGATTGGTCCGATGCATGATCGCGAAAAAACTCCGGTGGAGATTCTTGAAGAGTTGGTGCAGATTGAGATCGACATTTTAAACAAACTCAAGGTTTCTGACGATTGCGTTGGCTAATTGACAACGCTGTCCAGAATAGGATTGATATGGCAACCGCATCCCTCGTTCCGCAAGATCAGACAGTCGTCGAGTTCGACGTTCGCACCGACGAGATGCTCGTCAACATGGGGCCGCAGCATCCGTCCACGCATGGCGTGCTTCGGCTCGTGCTGCGCACCGACGGCGAGATCATCTCCGAAGTCGTGCCGCACCTGGGCTATTTGCATCGCTGTGCGGAGAAGATCGGCGAGAATGTGCTGCCGATCCAGTATATTCCGTACACCGATCGCATGGATTATCTCGCCGGCATGAACATGAACCTGGCGTACTGCCTGGCCGTCGAGAAACTGTGCGGCATGAAGATTCCCGAGAAGGCGAACGTCATTCGCGTCGTCGTCTCCGAACTCAACCGCATTGCGAGCCACCTTGTGGCGATGGGCACGTATGGCCTCGATCTCGGCACCTTTAGCCCGTTCCTTTATGCGTTCCGCGAACGCGAGATGATCCTTGATCTCTTCGAAGAGGTCTGCGGCGCTCGCCTCACCTACAGCTACATCACCATCGGCGGCGTGCACGACGACCTGCCTGACGGCTGGATCGATAACGTCAACAAGTTCCTCGACTATTTCGAGCCGCGGATTCCGGAGTATCACACGCTGCTGACGACGAACCACATCTTCGTCAAGCGCACCGCGAACATCGGCCTCTGCTCGAAGGAACTCGCCCTGCAACACGCGTGCTCCGGCCCGATGTTGCGTGGGTCGCTCGATCGCCGCAAGGGGGACACCGCCTGGGACCTCCGCAAGATCGAGCCGTACTGCGGCTACGAGACGTACCAGTTCGACGCGGTCATTCCGCCGTTCGACATGGCGCCGCCGGAAGCAAAGATCGGCGACTGCTGGCATCGCTACATGGTCCGCATGCTCGAAGTCGTCGAGAGCATCAAGATAATTCGCCAGGGGCTCGAGAAATGCAAGACGGCGGCAGGCTCGCATCGCATCGAGTTGCCAAAGCATCTGCCGGCTGGCGAGGCGT
>DASRSQ010000063.1:0-10607 GCA_035656475.1 Gemmataceae bacterium
AAGCACGCCCAGGAGCGCACCTTGCAGGCGGAGCGGCTGGCGGCCATCGGCCAGATGATGGCCGGCCTGGCCCACGAGAGCGGCAACGCCCTGGCGCGCAGCCAGGCCTGTCTCGAAATGCTGGCGATCGAGCTTGAAGATCGTCCCAAGGCGCTCAATCTGATCGGGCGCATCCAAACCGCACAGGATCACCTCCGTCAGTTGTACGACGAGGTGCGCAACTACGCTGCTCCGATCAAATTGCAACTCGAACCCTGGCCTCTCCCACTCACGTGGCGGCAGGCGTGGGAAAACCTACACCTGTTGCGTCAAAACAAGAAGGCGACGCTGACCGAAGAGACGGGCGGGCTCGACCTGCGCCTGTGCGTGGACCAGTTCCGTTTGGGGCAGGTTTTCCGCAATATCCTGGAGAATTCCATGGCGGCGTGTCCAGAGCCGGTAGAAATCGCGATCGTATGTCAGCGCGCGGAACTCGGGGGACAGCCGGCGGTGCGAATCGCCGTCCGTGACAATGGGCCCGGGATGAACGCCGAACAACGACAGCGCATCTTTGACCCGTTCTTCACCACCAAGACCAAGGGGACCGGATTGGGCATGGCAATTGCTAAGCGAATCATCGAAGCCCACAATGGACAGATCGCCGTGGGCTGGCCAGAAGGGCGAGGCGCGGAAATCGCGATCACGTTACCATGCAAAAACCACTAAGCCAATCCTTCCGTATTGTCGTTGCCGACGATGAAGCGGACATGCGCGAATATTTCGAGCAGATCCTGCCCCGCCTGGGACACACGGTCGTTGCCTCTGCAAAAGATGGCCGCGAGCTCGTCGACCGGTGCCGGGAATTGCAGCCGGACCTGGTCATCACCGATATCAAGATGCCTCAGCTGGATGGGATCGAGGCGGCCACGCTCATTTATCACAATCGCCCCGTCCCCGTCATCCTCGTCTCGGCCCATCACAGCCAGTCGCTCATCGAACGTGCGGAAATGGACCACGTGATGGCGTATCTGGTCAAACCAATCAAACAACAGGATCTGGCGCCGACCATCGGCCTGGCGGTCTGCCGCTTCGACCAGTTCAAAACCTTGCGCAAGGAAGCTTCTGACCTCCGGCAGGCGCTCGCCGACCGCAAGGTGATCGAACGCGCGAAGGGCGCCCTCATGAAAAAAGATAACATCGACGAGAATGAAGCCTTTCGCCGACTGCAGGCACAGGCCTCTGAGCAAAACCGCAAACTCGTTGACGTCGCAGCCATGCTCCTGAGTGGAGACCTGCATCGGTGAGCCGTTGTGCCTGCACTTCCTTACCATACCCTCGGCAGCAACAAGCCATTTCGCACAACGGGGGATGCCATGGACCTGAACGTCAATCCGCATGAACTGATCCTGATCGGCGAAAACTCGTTCATTCGCCTGACCACCGATGAGGGCAAGTCCGCGTCGACACGTTCGAGTCACTGGCGTGTCCTCTGGTCCCCAGCCGGCCCCGGACACGCGCTGTTCGTCGACAGCCCGCTCGTCGGCGGCGTCCGCATCTACGCGGACAGCGAGGTGCTCGCCCGCTATTTGCAGAAAGAGATCGAGTACCTGCTCTACAAACCGTTCGGCAACGCGTCGGTCCCGGTGACCGCAGCAACCTTCGTCCGCGAGGGAACGCCGCCGGGAGATAGCTTCGAGATCATCCATGCGGGAAAGGACGAGATCCGCATGCGCTGGACCAATTTCGTCAAGCCGTTCAACTTCGAGGCGCCGCCAGGATTCGACGGCCGGCCAATCGGCTGTCAGACGACCTTCTTTCCCGCCCAGTCCGCATCGCTTTCGCTCAACGGCAAGAATGCCAACGGCACGCCATGGCGGTTCGACCGCGCTGGCCAGCACAGCACGACCGCGTGCCTGGCGTGGTGCGAGACCTGGTTCCGCCCACGAACGTGACAATTGGACTGTGATGCAGGCAGATTTCTTTACGATCAGAGGACAAGAAATAAACGGCAGGTTTGGGTTCAAGAACGCGTCAGAAATAGCCCATGATACGTTCAAGCAAAAATCTGAACTAAATTCTGACAACACCGGCCACTTCGCCCTGGAGGAAGACGGCGACCGGATCACCGGCCTCATGCGGCGGTTCTTGGACAAACGGGCCGGCAAGACGGGAAAAAGAGATGAAAATGCAACTCATCACCGTGAAGATCGAGAAGCCCGACGACACCAACTTCATCCTGGGCCAGACGCACTTCATCAAGTCGACGAGGACATCCACGAGGCGCTGGTCGGGGCCGTGCCGGGCATCAAGTTCGGGCTGGCCTTCTGCGAGGCGTCCGGACGGCTCGCTGGTCGTCACGGTCGGCACGCCGGTCGAAGGGCGAGAGAAGCGCCGGGTGAAGCTGATCGAGGAGAAGAAATAAGCCTTGACCGCCCAACGCTGATCGCCTATCACCGAATCGCCGAGCAGTACCCGCACGGCAGCCGACTCGCCCTGCCTGCCCGTCTTGTCTGCTTTTCCGTGCGACACACCGGCATCGAGCAGATCGCCGGCCCAGCGTAGACCATGCCAGGGAAGGAGCCATAACCATGTTGCGTCACGTCCTGCTCCTTTGCGCCGCCTTCTGCCTCATCCCGGCGCTTGCGGTCGCCCAACGGTCGAGTCCGAACGGCACCGGGAAAGACCTGCAAGGAACCTGGCAGGCGGTTGACGCCGAGGGCAACGGCGGGAAGCTGGCCGAGGACAAGATCAAGGAGACGCAGATCGTCATCCACTCGGACACGCTCGCAATCAAGCCGGACGGCGAGGGCCGCAAGACCACGTTCACGGTGGACGCCGGCAAGACGCCTGGGACCATCAATCTGATCCCCCTTGATGGGGGCCGCAAGGGGAGCATCGTGCCGGGGATTTACTCCATGCAGGACGGGCAACTCAAGATTTGCATCAACATTTGGGGCAAAGACCCGACCCTGCGGCCCACCGAGTTCAAGACGCAGCAGGGGGATGGCTGCGTCTTCGTCACGTTGAAGCGCACGACGCAGAAGTAGGATGTCAGGCGATGGCCGCTCATGTGGGCCGCATGTTCTCGATGAGTTTTTCGACGACTGACTGAAGCTCCTGGCGTACCGCTCGGCGATGGTTACCGCAGCCCGGTACGAGAAGGCGACCAGCCGTCTGGGGACGTACAGGTTCATCGAGTAGTCCCGCCCGTCGCCCCGGCCCCGTGCCACCAGCACGTCGCCTTTCTCCCCCTCGACCGCATTGAGGCGAAGCCGCCGTTGTTCTCCAGCGACAGCGTGCCGTAGAATTCCAGCGTCTTCTTGTCGGTGATCTTGAATCTGCCGTCCGAGACGCCGCCCATTACGCCGTCGTTGACCGTCTGCCACTCCTTGGCGGCGTCTGTCCCGCTGAAGTCGAACACGGTTTTCGGCGTGTCATCGGCCATGAGTGACGCCCCAAGAGCAAACAGCATCAAGGTTGAACCGATGAACCATCTCATTGTTTCACCCCGCTTTTCATCGTTCGGCCAGGCGTGAGCAAAGAATCCAGCGATTCATTTTGGAGCAACGGCAACCGCACTCACCGCCCGACACATGGCGGCGGCAGACTCCCAACCGAATCGCTTTTGCGTCCACCGCACCACCGGGTAGCCAAGCCGAGCAAGGAAGTGCTGCGGTCGGGAACGGGTTCTGGCGATGCGCCGAGTCTTTGCAACGCATCGAAACCATTTGGCGGCAATCATGCTGGTTGGCCGCAAAAAGGAGGCTTCACGATGACGACTGCATACACGCACTTCCTCGACTTGGCGAAAGAGGTCCAGCCGCCCGACAAGGGCATCCTGAGCCGCACCGTGTACAACGACGACCGGCTCAAGGTCGTCTTGTTCGGCTTCGGTCAGGGTGAGGAGTTATCGGAACACACCGCTTCCATGCCCGCCGTGCTGCATTTCCTCCAGGGCGAGGCGGGACTGACGTTGGACGACGACACGGTGGAAGCGAAGCCCGGCACCTGGGTCCACATGCCCAAGGGGATGCGCCACAGCATCCAGGCCAAGACGCCTTTGGTCATGCTGTTGCTGCTGCTGAAGTAGAACGTGGCACGGCCCAGGCGTTCAGACGGCTTCAATTTGCCTGGGTTCGTCCACTTCAATCTGAGGCTGATTGTCCTTGACGATCACCTTCCCGGTCACTCGGATGGTCCTGCCCTTGAAGTGACCTGCGGGGTCGTCAATCTTCACTTCCCTGAACTTGCCTTTGCCGGTTTCGGTCACGGCCACTGCGAAGTTCTTGGAATCGTGGTGGTCCTCCTCCGAATCGAGGAACATCAGTGAGCAGCGCTGGCAGTTTTTCGCCGCCTTGACGACCATCTCTACCGTGACTTGCTCGTTGATCCTGGTCCTTGCTTCGGGAGCAGAAAGTGGCATGGCAACGCCCTCTGAGGTCTTGGATAGGAGGATCGTCGGCAGGAGCGTCCTGCCCTGGTATTTTAGGATGAAGGACGGTCATCGCCACGATTTCAGGGCCGCAATCGGCCTCTCGTACCAGCCGCCTTCAGGATCGAGGCCGTTCGCCTGGCAAAACGCCTTCAGCCTGGTCAGGTAGGGAACCGGCTCGAGCTGCAAGTTCCAGCACACCTTTCGCAGGCAGATGGGGCTCAGGTACAGCGGCCTGTGGCATTCGCTGCGGGCATCGTGCGAATCGGACCTGGCGCAGAGTTTCCAGCTGGCCACGGTAACGAATTGGCTCGGCAATACTCCGAGCGTTGCCCTTCGGCACTATGTCGATCCGACCGAATCGGCGTTCGATCGCGCTCTTGATTGGAAGCCGGAGAAAAGCGGCGCAAAATCCGGCGCACAAGGGGCGCAAAAAGCAGCGCAGCCAGAAGACGCAGAGATAGGCGAGGCCGCAGAGTTCGACGCAAACGGCTGATTGCCAACCGTCTACGCCAAACTCTGCGATTCGCTGCGATACTAGGGAAAACTACCTACGGGAGTGTATGGGAATCGAACCCACTGGGAGCTTTGTTCAAACCCCCCACTGATTTTGAAGACCAGGGCCCTCACCAGAGGTGCAGACACTCCCAGAACATTTATCACTGCAATTAAGGAATCTGGCTTGTGCTGGAGTTCAGCAAAAAGACCTACCCTTTGGTATAGCTCCTTTGAATATAAGAAACGATGGCTCGACAGCCAAAACTCCGAAAAAGTATAGTGGGAGCGTCAACATACTGGTTTACCTAGGCCGGGTGCAGTTCAAGGCACTAAACGAGAATGACCTCCATCACCTCAAAGGAGATCAAAGCGGTCTTCGCCGCCGCCGAGATGGATCGTGAATTTGCGTGTGAAGCAGGACACCAAGAAGGCGACGGCGAAGCGGAAGTGAGAGCAGCCATCAGGAGAACAAACATGCCCGTCCACGACCGCAGCAGCTTCGAGAGTCTTTATGCCGGTCAGCCACGATGGGAAATCGGCAGACCACAGAAGGCGATCCTGGACGTGGCCGACAGGATTACCGGCTCGGTGCTGGACGCAGGGTGCGGTAGTGGCGAGAACGCACTCTTCTTTGCGAGCCGGGGTCAGAAGGTGACGGGCATGGACTTCCTGGCCGAACCGATCAGCATAGCGAAACGGAAGGCTGTCGAGCGGGGACTGACGGCGACATTCCTCGTGATGGACGCCCTGGCTCTCAACAAAGTGCCGGAGGTCTTCGACTCGGCAATCGACAGCGGGCTGTTCCACGTCTTTTCGGACGAGGACCGCCGCCGATATGTCGCTGGACTGGCTTCGGTGTTGAAGCCCGGCGGTCGGCTTTTCCTGCTTTGCTTCTCGGACGCTGAACCCGGCGATCAAGGGCCTCGCAGGGTGTCACGAAAAGAGATCGAGGACGCTTTCGCTAATGGCTGGAGCATCGAGTCCGTGGAGCCATCCCGGTACGAGGTCCGGCCTGACCCGAATGACAGCAGTTTCCGGGACGGTGGCCCGCAGGCGTGGTTCATGGTGGCGAGGAAGATACAAGGTACAACGGAGACAGCATGAGGTTGCTCGGACTCATTCTCCTGCCGACTGCGATCATCGCTACGTCCCTCGGCTTTGCCTCTGAAGAACCGTGTTCCTCCCAGGAACAGCCACTACGCATGGCATACCTCGACAATGGCATCATCAAAATCGGGGTGGACCTCGACCGAGGCGGGAGCATTGGCTTCCTCGCCGATGTCAAGAAGGGCATCAACGTCGTCAACGTCCACGACCTCGGCAGGTGGATCGGTCAGTCGTACTACGCTGGCCCGAAGCCGTTCGGCACGGCGCATCCAGCCTGGAAGAACTGGCCATGGAACCCGGTCAGCGCCGGTGATGTCTACGGCAACGCCTCGAAGTTACTTGAGAAGACAAACGATGGCAAGTCGCTCTACGTGAAGTCGGTCCCGATGCAGTGGGCGTTGAAGAACGTGCCAGGTGACTGTACCTTCGAGACGTGGATCACGCTGGATGGCCGCACCGTCAAAGTTCGCAACCGCCTGACGAACCAGCGCAAGGACGAGACGCAGTATCCGGCAATGGACCAGGAATTGCCTGCCGCCTATACCATCGGCAAGTTGCATCGCCTGATGACATATATCGGTGACAGCCCATTCGCCGACAAGGCTCTCACGCAGATTCCCAGGCGATCAACAAAGGACCGCAGCTCCCCGTGGACCACGTTTTTCGCCACCGAGCATTGGGCCGCTCTCGTGGACGACGACGATTGGGGCTTGGGTGTCATCCATCCCGGCGTGGTTCGCTTCCTCGGCGGATTCTCTGGCAAGTCGAACACGGGCGGTCCCAAGGATGCGCCAACTGGCTACATCGCCCCCGTTCGGCAGGAGATCCTCGATCACAACATCATCTACGAATACCGCTACACACTCGTCCTGGATTCCTTGGCGAACATTCGCAAGAAAGCCTACAAGCAGCGCCCGAAATCTGCTGTGCCGGATTATCGCTTCACAAAGGATCGCCAGCACTGGTGGCTCGTGAACGCCAACGACTCGGGCTTCCCGTTGAAGGATCGTTGGCCCCTGAAGATCGAGCAGGACGACCCGCAGATGTTCGGGCCGGAAAGCTGCTGGCAGGCGAAGGATGCACCGACGATCTTTGTTCGAGCGGCGTACCGGACGACGAACAAGACTGCTGAGCTGTTTTGGGAGAAAACCGACAAGGCGGGGTTCCATTCGGATCAATCGGTAAAGTTCACCGTCGTGCCAGATGGGAAGTTCCGCACCTACGAAGTGGACCTGTCCTCGTCGCCGAAGTATCGAGGCACGATCAGACGCTTGCGATTTGATCCTGTCGAAGCGGGAAGGCCCGGCGAGACCGTTGACGTGGAGCTAATCTCTGCCAAGAAGGAATAGGCTACAAGATAGGATCCAATGGTGGCGACAGGTAAAGTCCAGAATTGGAGACGAGAGGAAGAAATATGAAGTATGCAATCATAACGGTGGCCCTTGCCGGTCTAATGGCGTCCTCGACATCCGCCCAGGATAAATCCAAGCACGCTGATCCTCTCGGCTCCGGCGATCACAAATGCACGCTCATGATGGGCAAGGACAATCGCACTTACCTCGTTCACGTTCCGAAAGGCTACGACCCGAGGAAGCCAACGCCGGTAGTCCTGGCCCTGCACGGGGCAGCAATGGACGGCTCGATGATGGTCTGGTTTTCCGGCCTTAACAAGAAGTCGGACGAGGCTGGCTTTATCGTGGCCTATCCCAGCGGTACGGGCGTCGGACCGTTTCGCACCTGGAACGCTGGCGGGTTCACCGGCAAGATGGCTGAGGGTCGAGCAGACGACGTGGCCTTTATCCGCAAGTTGCTTGACGACCTTGGCACCGTGGTCAAGGTGGACGAGAAGCGGGTGTACGCCTGCGGCATGAGCAACGGCGGCATGATGTGCTACCGTCTTGCCGCCGAATTGTCCGACCGGATCGCCGCCATCGCTCCCGTGGCCGGGACCATTGCCATCGACGAGAGCAAGCCGAAGCGCCCGGTGCCGGTCATCCATTTTCACGGCACCAAAGATACTTTCATTCCGTTCGAGATGGCAAAGGGGAAGACGCCCGCTTTCATGAAGTTGAAGGGAGTCGAAGAGTCGGTGCAGACCTGGGTGAAGCTCAACGGCTGCAACAAGAAACCGAAGACCGAAACGATCTCCAAGGATGGCGACAAAATGAAGGTGACTCGCACGACCTACAGCGGAGGCAAGAACGGCGCCGAGGTCGTGTTGGTCGTTATCGAGGAAGGTGGTCACACCTGGCCCGGCCAGCAGCCGCCCGTGGGCTTCATCGGCAAGTCGGCCATGAACGTCTCGGCCAACGACTTGATGTGGGAATTCTTCCAGCGGCACAACTTGAAATGAAAGCCTTCCGGGAGTCCAGCACAGCTATTGTGGAAATCCACAATTCGACTGATTTCATCTATCATCGAAAACGTCCGGTGGGATGTCGGTATCTATCATCTGGAAACAACGTTCACAAATACCGTGAGTGATGGTAGGCAGGGCGACATGATCGAAAAGCCTCATGCGATCAATGGCCACTTCGATTTCAAGCCATGAATGTCCGCTATAAATCTTCTTGCACCACGCACACATTCGTAGGAGCCTTTCACGGTCCCTGAAGACGGTAGAATCGAGTAACTGGTTTGGCTCTGAGTAGAGTTCTTCTCGCTCGGTCCAGGTGCAAAACTCCACTTTGCCGTTTCCTAGCGGCACAATCTTCATCCACATGAATCGCCGTACCCATGGCGAGTCACACCGAAAAGGAATGATTGCTTCGCACCCGCTATCTCTGACCCTCGTAAGCAACTCTCGTGACAGCTGAACAACCTGCCGACCGGAAAGGTAGCTCCAGAGCGAGGTGCCGACTACGCCCTGGCACAGCGTCGGATTGCCGTTTTCCACTGCAAATCGAAGCCAGGCATCATTGACGAACTCGATCCTGTCGTCGGAACCAATTCGGTACACATAGGTCAATCGTCCACTCGAAGGCGGATTCATCGAATTCTCCGGCGGCATAGCACCCCTTCAACGCATCAGCCAGCGATTGCCTTGAACTCGTCCGCAGCAAACACAACGTACGCACAACGCACGCTCACAACTATCGCCCCTTCGATGCGTAATTGCGACTTCAAAGCACATGGCGTGCCAGCGGACGCCTACCAGTGAACTCGCCAAGACTGCCGATGGCCAGTGTGCCATTTGAGGACGAGCGTGCCGAAATCGCACAAGTAAGCTGTGATCTTGCCCCGTGCCCAAGCTGATATCCGTCATTGACGGAGTGGTCTGCACACCTTATCACAATCCCTTCTTTCTGTCCTTTCACCGTCTCTGTCGGCATAGCCTTTGCTCCCCTTCTCCCCGGCAACGCATATTGAGCCCGCCGACCGCTCGCAAGGAGACGACATGAGGCCAATGGAGATGTCTGCAAGGTTCGTCGCTTTCGTCTGGTACACCAAAAATCGTCGTGCGCCGAATTCGGTGCTTCAGGCAAAAGCGAGGCGGTTTTCACAAAAGAACTGGCAGGCGTTCCTTCCGGTCGCCCATGAGGACTTGTTACACTGCCGCTTGAAATTGCCAAGGCCAGCCCCGGCCCGCAAGGCCCAATCCACAAGGGCCGGGCGGCGTGCGCAGAAAATTGGAAGTGAGGACGCCATGTTTCACACCCTCGAGTTTGCCGAAGAGTTCGTCGTTGATCTTGAGGTTTCACCGAAGCATCGGCTCGAACAGATGCGAGTCCGGCGTGGCACTCGGCTTCAAGCGCAGGTCAAGCCTTATGTGGTCGAAACCGAGGGCGGCCCCGTGGAAGTAGCGGACCTTTTCTTTGCGGACGGCACCGCGATCCGCATGGTGCCCTTTAGTTCATTCTCCTTCGTGGGCTAATCGCGCCGTTCCGCTTGGAGCGAATGGCCCGTTTTCAACCCGGCCACGAACCAGACCAGAGCAACGGCTCCGAAAGCAAATATCGTGTCCCCCGGCACTCGCAGCCAGCGCAGCGTTTGCATTATCTCTGTGTGCATGAACTCCGGACTGCGAGCGTACCAGTAGCCCGTGTCCACCGAGGCCCACGTCTGCATCAGACCGACCGGCAACAGACTGATGACGCACATCGCCAACAAGCCGATGTTCATGCTCCAGAAGGCGAATTTCAGCATCCCTTCCTTCCACACCTGCCCGGGCAAGAGCGCCCGCAGGCACATCAACATCAATCCGATGCCAAGCATTCCGTAGACACCGAACAGGGCAGCGTGACCATGCACCGGGGTCGTGTTCAGCCCTTGCATGTAGTACAGCGCAATGGGCGGGTTAATCATGAAACCGAATAGCCCCGCCCCGACCATGTTCCAGAACGCTACCGACACAAAGAAATAGATCGGCCACTTGTATTTCTGCACCCACGGCGACGCTTTCGCCATGCGCAGGTCTTCCAGGGCGGGATAGGCGACCATGATTAGCGGAACAACCTCCAGGGCGCTGAACACCGAGCCCCAGGCGAGCGCCACCGTGGGCGTTCCCGAGAAATATAGATGATGCAGCGTACCGATGATGCCGCCCGCCAGAAAGATCGTGGCAGACAACAGAGACGCTTCCGCAGCAAGG